>NZ_SSDN01000096.1:0-6578 GCF_004794355.1 Microbacterium sp. K36
CCCCCTGGGTCCCTGAGCCTGTCGAAGGGCCCGCCCCCACGAAGGACACCCCATGCCAGATCCCCTGCTCACCGTGCGCGACTTCTCCGTCGTGTACGACGTCGATCCGCCCGTCGAGGCGGTGAAGAACGTGACCCTCGAACTGCAGCGCGGCGAGATCCTGGGCCTCGCCGGGGAGAGCGGATGCGGCAAGACCACGCTGGCCTACGGGGTGCAGCGCCTGCTGCGCGCGCCGGCCGTCATCACCGGCGGCAGCGTGACGTTCCACGACGCGACCGGCATCGACATCGACATCAACGCTCTGGACGTCGACGCGATGCAGCGATTCCGCTGGGACAAGGTGTCGATGGTGTTCCAGGGCGCGATGAACGCCCTCAACCCCGTCGCGACGATCGGCTCACAGCTGGAGGACGTGTTCGAGATCCACCGCCCGGACATGAACCGCAAGCAGCGGCGTGCCGAGGCCGAGGAACTGCTCGAGATCGTCAAGGTCGGCCGTCAGCGGGTGCGCTCCTTCCCGCACGAGCTCTCCGGCGGCATGCGCCAGCGCGTCATGATCGCCATGGCCCTCGCGCTCCGTCCGCAGCTGATGGTCATGGACGAGCCGACGACCGCGCTCGACGTGCTGGTGCAGCGGGAGATCCTCAAGCAGATCTCCCAGCTGCGGCACGAGTTCGGCTTCTCGGTGATCTTCATCACCCACGACCTTCCGCTCCTGCTGGAGATCAGCGACCGGATCGCGATCATGCGCGAAGGAGAGATCATCGAGCTCGATACGGCAGAGCGCATCTGGACGCAGCCGGAGCACGAGTACACGAAGACGCTGCTGTCGTCGTTCCCCCGGCTCACCGGGGAGAGAGGGGTGCTGGTGCGATGACCACCCTCGAGTTCCGCCACGTCACGAAGGCCTACAACGTCCGGGGTGCCGGTCAGATCAAAGCCCTCGACGACGTGAGCTTCACCCTGACGTCCGGCCAGACGATCGGCCTGGTCGGACAGTCCGGCAGTGGCAAGTCCACGATCGCGAAGATCCTCACCCAGCTGGAGACCCCGACCAGCGGCGAGGTGCTGCTCGACGGCACGCCCATCCCGCGACGCGGCAGGGGCCTGCGAACCTACCGCCAGCAGCTGCGGATGGTGTTCCAGGATCCGTTCGCCTCGCTCAACCCGTACCACTCGATCCGCTACCACCTGGAGCGTCCGATCCGCCTCGACGACGTGGTGCCGAAGAAGGAGACCGAGAACGAGGTGCGTCGGCTCCTCGACCGGGTGCGCCTCGATGCGGATGCGGTGATCGACCGCCGCCCCCACGAGCTGTCGGGCGGCCAGCGGCAGCGTGTGGCCATCGCCCGTGCCCTGGCCTCGCGTCCTTCGCTCCTCGTCGCCGACGAGCCGGTGTCGATGCTCGACGTCTCCATCCGGCTCGGCGTGTTGAACCTGCTCGCCGACCTCCAGCGCGAAGAGGGGCTCGGTGTGCTCTACATCACGCACGACCTCGCCACGGCCCGTCACTTCAGCGACGAGATCATGGTCCTCAACCAGGGGCGCGTGGTCGAGTACGGCACCGCCGACGACGTGATCCTCAACCCGCAGGACCCCTACACCCGCGAACTGCGCGCGGCCTCTCCCGATCCGGAGAAGCACTTCGCCGCAGCGGCATCGAACGGAGGCGCGCTGTGAGCTCCGCTCTCCCCCAGCTCGACGACAACGACCTCGTCGCCCGCGATGCCCTCGAGGTCGGCACCACGGCGACCACGGCAGAGCGCACCAGGCGGCCGGTGCCGTGGCGCTTCTTCGCCGGCCGTGCGGCGTTCTACCTGTTCACGCTGTGGGCGGCGATCACGATCAACTTCTTCCTGCCCCGCCTCATGAAGGGCGATGCGGTCAGCTCGTATCTCGCGCGAAACCGCACCGTGAGCCCCGAGGCGGCAGACGCGCTGCGCGTGCTTCTCGGCATCGACACCGACAAGTCGATCTGGCAGCAGTACCTCGAGTACTGGGGGATGCTGCTGCGTGGCGACCTCGGCATCTCGACCCTGCACGGTCTCCGGCCCGTCGCCGAGGTGCTCGCCGCCGCCCTGCCCTGGACGCTCGGGCTGGTCGGCATCGCGACCATCATCTCCTTCGCGATCGGCACGCTGCTCGGAGCCGTCGTCGGATGGAAACGGGGCAGCAGGCTCGACGCGATCATCCCGGTGACGACGTTCTTCAACACGATCCCGTACTTCTGGCTCGGACTCATCGCGATCGCGATCTTCTCCTCGACCCTGAAGTGGTTCCCCTCATCGCACGCCTACGACAAGGGGCAGTCGCCGGAATGGAGCCTCGATTTCATCGGCCAGGTGATCATGCACGGCACTCTCCCGGCACTGACCATCGTGGTCGCCTCGCTCGGCGGGTGGGTGCTCGGCATGCGCAACATGATGCTGACCGTGCTCGACGACGACTACATCACGGTCGCGCAGGCGAAGGGCATGCCCAACAAGCGGGTGCTCTGGGGCTATGCCGCCCGCAACGCGGTGCTGCCGCAGATCCAGAGCTTCGCGCTGTCGATCGGCTTCATCGTGGGCGGCACGATCGTCATGGAGATGGTCTTCAGCTATCCGGGGGTCGGCAAGCTGCTGCTCGACGCGACCAACGCCAAGGACTTCGCCCTCATGCAGGGCGTGTTCCTCGTGATCACGCTGTCGGTGCTCGTGGCCAACATCCTCGCCGATGTCGTCTACGCCTACCTCGACCCGCGCACGCGCCAGATGGAGTCCTGACATGACCGTTCCCACCACCGCAGCGACCACAGCGCCCGACGGATCGGCCGTCGTCTCCGGCATGCCGGAGACCGCCACGCTGCGCACCCCGCCGGCGGGAGCGCCGCCGCGCAAGACGTTCTGGTCGCAGCTCGCGCAGGCGTTCGCGATGTTCCGCAACCCCAAGTCGATCGCCGGGCTCATCATCCTCGGGGCGTTCGTGCTCATCGCGATCTTCGCCCCGTGGATCGCCCCGTACGGGCCGACCCAGAAGGACCGCACGGCGCTGCGTCAGCCGCCCTCCTGGGAACACTGGCTGGGCACGACGCACATGGGCGAAGACGTGCTGAGTCAGATTATCTACGGCACCCGCGGTGTGATCGTCGTCGGCTTCCTCGCGGCCTTCATCGCCACGATCATCGCGATCACGATCGGTGTGATCGCCGGCTACGTGCGCGGCTGGAAGAGCGAGTCGCTGTCGGCGCTGACCAACGTGTTCCTGGTGATCCCCGGCATCCCGCTCATCATCATCATCGCCTCGCAGTTCGAGAACCCGCCGCTGATCGTGATCGCCGCGGTGCTGGGGATAACGGGATGGGCGTGGGGCGCCCGCGTGCTCCGAGCGCAGACCATGTCGCTGCGCAACCGCGACTTCATCCAGGCCGCCCGCGCGAACGGCGAGCCGCTGCGCCGCATCATCACGGTCGAGATGCTCCCGAACCTCATGGCGCTCATTGCGTCGAGTTTCGTCGGCACCGTGACCGCGGCCATCCTCGGCCTCACGACCCTGGCCTTCATCGGGGTGATCCCGGTGAGCAACCTCAACTGGGGGACCATCCTGTTCTGGGCCCAGCAGAACGGCGCGTTCCCGCGGCTGTGGTGGTGGTACGTGCCGGCCGGGCTCTGCATCGCGATCATCGGCGTCGCGCTCTCGCTCATCAACTTCGGCATCGACGAGTACGTCAACCCGCGACTGCGCTCGGCGGGCGAGCGGGCCAGGGCGATGAAGAAGAAGGGGCTGAACGTGAACGACGCCGTGACGGCCGTCCGCAGCGTGCCCCTGCCGGAGAGGGCCCCCGATCCCGTATCGTCGGCGACCTCGTCCGACCGCTCGGGCCCTGCCGATTCCTCGAACCAGAACCAGAACACGAAGTGATGACCTCTCAGACTCTGACCACGCAGCTCCCGTACCAGGACCCCGCTCTCTCGATCCCCGAGCGCGTGGCCGACCTCCTCAGCCGGATGACGGTGGAGGAGAAGGTCGGGCAGATGCTCCAGCTCGACGCCCGCGACGACATCGACGACCACATCGCCCGCCGTCACGCGGGATCGATCCTGCACGCCTCGGACGAGCGTCTGCGGCGGGCCGCCGCCCTGGTCGCGCAGACCCGGCTCGGCATCCCGCTGCTCGTGGGCGAGGACTGCATCCACGGCCACTCGTTCTGGCCCGGAGGCACGATCTACCCCACGCAGCTCGGCATGGCAGCCTCCTGGGATCCGGCACTCGTCGAGCGCGTGGCGCGGGCGACGGCCGAGGAGGTCGCCGTGACCGGCATCCACTGGACGTTCTCGCCCGTGCTGTGCATCGCCCGCGATCTGCGCTGGGGACGGGTGGGGGAGACGTTCGGGGAGGACCCGTTCCTGATCGGCGAGCTGGCTTCGGCCATGGTGCGCGGCTATCAGGGCGACGGTCTCGACGACCCCACGGCCATCCTCGCGACGGCCAAGCACTTCGCCGGCTACTCGGAGACGCAGGGCGGACGCGACGCCAGCGAGGCGGACATCTCCCCGCGCAAGCTGCGCTCCTGGTTCCTGCCGCCGTTCGAGCGGGTCGCCCGCGAGGGCTGCCGGACGTTCATGCTCGGCTACCAGACGACAGACGGGGTGCCGATCACGCTGAACGAGTGGCTGCTCAGCGACGTGCTCCGCGGCGAGTGGGGCTACACCGGCACCCTCATCACCGACTGGGACAACGTGGGCCGGATGGTGTGGGAGCAGCGGGTGCAGCCCGACCTCACCCATGCCGCGGCCGCGGCCGTGCGCGCCGGGAACGACATGGTGATGACCACGCCAGGATTCTTCGAGGGGGCGCTGGACGCGGTCGCCCGGGGGCTGCTGCCGGAGGACGCGTTCGACGACGCGGTCTCCCGCATCCTCACGCTGAAGTTCGAGCTCGGACTCTTCGAGGACCCGCGGCTGCCCCGCGACGACGCGTCCGCCGTGGTCGGCAGTGCCGCGCACGCGGACCTCAACCTCGAGATCGCCCGCCGTTCGCTCGTGCTCCTCGAGAACGACGGCCTGCTGCCGCTGGATGCCGCGGCAGCGCTGCGGGTGGCGGTGGCCGGGCCGCTCGCGGACGACGCGCAGACGCAGCTCGGCGACTGGGCCGGCGGTTCGGGCCAGGCGGGCTGGCTCGACGGACAGCCCCGCGAGATGATCACGACCGTGCTCGACGGCCTCCGTGCGGTGGACGCGTGGACGGTCACGCATACGCGCGGCGCCGACATCCTCACGCTCGCCGACGACCCCCGCGGCACCCACTTCCCGGACAACCAGCCGCGTCCTCCCGTGGTGCAGCCGTGCCCGCCGGATCCTGCGCTCATCGCGGAGGCGGTGGCCGCCGCCGAGGCCGCCGACGTCGTGGTCGCGGTGGTCGGCGATCGCATCGAGCTCGTGGGCGAGGGACGGTCCACGGCCACACTGGAGCTCATCGGCGGCCAGAACGCCCTGCTCGACGCGCTCATCGACACCGGGAAGCCCGTCGTCGTGGTGCTGCTGGCCTCCAAGCCCCTCGTGCTCCCGCCGTCGGTGCAGCGGGCGGCGGCGGTGGTCTGGGCCGCGAATCCGGGCATGCAGGGCGGACGGGCGCTGGCCGACATCGTCACGGGTGCCGTGGAGCCCTCGGGACGGCTGCCCATCTCGTTCGCGCGGCACGTCGGGCAGCAGCCCACCTACTACAACCAGATCCGTGGTCAGCACGGCGACCGCTACGCCGACCTCACCCAGGCGCCCGCGTGGGCCTTCGGTGAGGGCCGGTCGTACACGACCGTGGCGTACGCGGAGCTGGAGCTCGAGCAGACGGCGCTGCGCCTCGGCGACACCGTGGTGGGGCACGTGACCGTGACCAACACGGGGGACCGGCCCGTCCGCGAGACCGTGCAGGCCTACGTGCGGGACGAGGTGACGAGCGTGAGCTGGACCGACCGCGAGCTCAAGGCCTTCCGGCAGGTCGACCTCGCGCCGGGGGAGAGTGCGCGCGTGCGGATCGAGGTCCCGGTCGTGGACTGCACGATCGTGACCGCCGCCGGCGTCCGGACCGTGGAGCCCGGCGCCTTCACGCTCCTCGTCGGCCCCAGCTCCCGCGAGGAGCACCTCCTCCCCGCCCCCTTCGAGATCTCCCCTTCCTGATTCCTGATTCCTGATTCTCCGAGACCCCGCTTTCCCGCCGAGACCCCGTCGTATCCGCGCGCCGGAGGCGGGGTCTCGGCGGGAGGGCGGGGTCTCGGCCTCGATTTGACCTCAAGTGCGCTTGAGGTTTTACGGTGGAGGGCGTGAGTGGGACAGAGAAGAAGTCGCGATGACGTACGTGATCGCGTTGCCGTGCGTCGACCTCAAGGACAAGGCCTGCATCGACGAGTGCCCCGTTGACTGCATCTATGAGGGGGAGCGGTCGCTCTACATCCACCCGGATGAGTGCGTGGACTGCGGAGCGTGCGAGCCGGTGTGCCCCGTCGAGGCGACTCGTGATGCCCGACTTGATGTAGAGGCGGCGGAACACGAGCATCGCCACCTGGATCAGGACGGCCGCGATCGTCAGCGCATCATTGCGGGCCA
>NZ_SSDN01000097.1:0-3819 GCF_004794355.1 Microbacterium sp. K36
GCCCGGCCGCACGTCCGCGAGGCCGGTGCGCCGCCCGTCCTGATCCACGGCGACCTGCACGGCGTCGGCCGTCAGCAGCACGTCCACCGTGGTCCGCACCTCGGGGCGGTCGCCGTCGCCGGCCGCCTGGGCACGCAGCACGATGCTCGCGTGTTCGGGACGGGGACGCGAGAGGAGCCCCCAGCCGGCGGTCAGCGCCAGCGGCAACCCGAGGGCGACGACGTCCGGACGGGAGAGGGCGAGGCCGACACCCGCGGCGATCGCCGCGCCAGCGATGCCCAGCGCGATGGCCGGTGTGCGCCGCCAGGTGAGCGCGGCGGTGGACTGCGCCGCCGTCTCGTCCGTCACGGCGTCGTCGCGACCGTCGGAGGCACCGGCGTCCGAGCCAGAGCCGCGTCCACCACCGTCCGCGGGTCCACGCCCTGGGCCCAGGCCTGCGGCGTCAGCGTCAGGCGGTGCGCGAGGACCGGCACCGCGACGCGCTTGATGTCGTCCGGGCGCACGTACGCCCGGCCGTCCAGGGCGGCGAGCGCGCGGCCGAGGAGGACGAGCGCCTGCGAGCCGCGCGGGGACACGCCGACGGACACCGTCGCCGCCTCGCGGGTCGCTCGGGCGAGATCGACGGCGTACCGCACGACATCGGGATCGACGTGGATGCGCTCGACCGCGGCCTGGAGGCGCCGGAGGCCCTCCGCGTCCAGCACCGGGTCGACGTCGATGTCGGGACTCTGCCGTTCCACCCGATCGAGGATGATGCGCGCCTCCTCCTCGGGCCCCGGGTAGCCCACCGCAAGCCGCACCATGAACCGGTCGAGCTGGGCTTCCGGCAGCGCGTACGTCCCCTCGTACTCGATCGGGTTCGAGGTCGCGATCACGTGGAACGGCCGTGGGAGCGCGAACCGGTTGCCCTCCACCGTGACCTGGCGCTCGGCCATGGCCTCGAGCATGGCCGACTGCGTCTTCGGCGTCGTCCGGTTGATCTCGTCCGCGAGCAGCAGACCTGTGAAGAGAGGGCCGGGGCGGAAGACGAACTCTCCGGTCCCGGGCGAGTACACGTACGAGCCGGTGACGTCGCCGGGGAGCATGTCGGGAGTGCACTGCAGCCGACGGAAGTCCAGCCCGAGCGCCCCCGCCAGACTCCGCGCGGCGAGCGTCTTGCCGAGGCCGGGGACGTCCTCGAAGAGCACGTGCCCCCCGGCCAGGATCGTGGCGAGCGCGAGGGTCAGGGGCTCGTCCATCCCGACGACCGCTGTCCGGACGCCGGCGAGCACGCGGCGTCCGACGTCGGCGATCTGCGCAATCTCGTCGTTGGTCATGATGTCTCCTCCGTGTCGGTCGGGATGCGGTCGAGCGCGTCGAGGACGCGCTCGATGTCGGCGCGCTGCACGTCACGCGCATGCAGGGAAGCGCGGACGCCGTCCCCCAGCATCGCGTCGATGCGCGGGTGATGCTCGGGATCGTCGAGGTCGAGGCCGCGATGAGCGAGACGGCGCCGGACGACGCCCTGGACGCGCCGCACGACGACATGTCCGGCGACGCCTGTGCGCGTGTTGATCGCCCAGGCCATCCGTGACACGTCCGAGCCGCGCGCCTCCGCTCGCGGCGCCTCCGGTGGCCACACCACCGTCTCGTCGACGAAGACCTGCCGGGTGGCTGCGACGACCGCGAGCAGGATGAGGGCCCACGCGACGGCGAAGGGGGCGGGCACCCCGAACGCCATCAGCAGTCCGAGGAGAGCGGCCGCGACGAGGACGCTGATCACCGTCAGGACGATCCTCCCCTTCATCGCCACCCCTCCTTGATCCCCCGGAGGGCGGCCGCCGCGCTCCGGCGGTCCTGTTCCCCGGCGACCGCTCCCCCGAAGCGGACGCGCTCGTACAGACCCTGCAGCGCCAGGACCTCGGCCGCGATGCCCTGGCGGGCGCCGACCACCCGAGCCGTGAACTCCGCCGGCGTCTCGGCGGGCCCGCGACCGTGACCGGCGTCGGCGGCGGACTCCTCTAGCCCGACCCACGCGGCGACGATCGCGTCACCGGGGTCGGGCCTCTCGGTCACGGTGCGCAGCGCGGCGGATACCCCGCGGCGGATGACCTCCTCGTCCGGGGGCGCCGCGGGAGTGCTAGCACCGCCCTCCGCGGCGGCAGCGATGACCTCACGGCGATCGAGCGGACGTGCCTGCCACAGACGTCGAAGGAAGCGGAGGAGCTGGCGCAGGACCACGATGACGAGTGCGAGGACGGCCAGCGTCAGCAGCACCCCGAAGATCACGCCGAGAACCTGCGCGAGCGCGGAATCACCCCAGGACTCCGGGGGCGGTGGTGTGCCTGTAGCCGACGGCATCGGCAGGACGACGTCCTCCGGTGGCGGCGGCGTGCTCTCCGGTCCGGACGACGAGAACTGCGGAGTGCCCTGTCCCGCGGCAGCGAGCATGAGGAGGCCGAACAGTCCGGCGATCGCGGCGAGGCCGAGCAGCGACGGAGGTGGCCCTGTCCGGCGCACGGTCTCCGGCCCACGGACCGGAGGCTCTGGGCGCGACATGCCTCCACCCTAGGGGTGCGGTTCGGCGCGGCCGCCTTCAGGGGCGGGGCGCCGCGGAACCGATCAGCCTTGCTCCGAGCGCCGCCCCGCGAAGGCCCCGAGCCCGTCCCGGAGAGCGGCGATCTCACCGATGCCCATCCCGACAGCGGCCATCACCTGCCGCGGCACATCCACGGCCCTCGTGCGCAGAGCCGCGCCGGCGTCGGTGAGCGTGATCTCCAGGCGGCGCTCATCCTCACTGCTGCGCTGGCGGGTCACCAGGCCGTCGGCCTCGAGCCTCTTGACGAGGGGCGACGCGGTCGCGGGCTCCAGCGCGAGGTCGGCCGCGAGGTCGTTCAGGGTCCGCGGCGACCGCTCCCACAGGGCGAGCATCACCAGGTACTGCGGGTGCGTCAACCCGAGCGGCTCGAGGATCGGCCGATAGATCGCGACGACGTTCCGCGCCGCCGTGACCACGGCGAAGCAGAGCTGGTTCTCGAGCCGGAGCAGATCATCGGTGTCAGTCACGACCCCGACTATACATCTGCACGAATCATTAGTACACTAATGAACATGTCACGCGACTCCAGCCGCCCCCCTCTTCGCACCCGCATCCGCGAGGCGGGGGGCCTTTACACCTGGGTGAACACCAACCTGGTGCGTCTCGCCGGCCCGGCCTCGGTCGGACCGTACGAGAAGACGCCCCCGCCCAGCGCCGCGGAGCGCGCCGAACGGGCCTGTCCGCTCTGCGGCGCGCCGATGACCGAGCACGAGATCGACCGCTCCGGCCCGAAGACGCTGGTGCACTGCCCGTAAGCTCGCTCGGCGTCAGTCGTCGTCGTCAGCGAGAGCGGCGCCGACCGACTCCCGGGCCATGTCGATCCAGGTCATCAGCGCGCCATCGTCGGCGATCGCCGAGGCGGAGACATCGATCCACCCGGACCCCATGGTGCGGGATCCCATCACCGCGCGCGAAGCTCCGGGCAGGGTCACCGCGACGGCGCCGTTCTCCTCATCCACGCGGACGAGAAGCGTCCCGTCCTTCCGGGCGCCCACGAGGATGCGCCCCTCGTCGAGGAACGCCCTGGTCCCGAACATCCGGCGCTCCTCGATGGAAGGATCGGCCCCGAGCAGGGCGCGGACGCGGTCCGCGAGCTCCTCTCCTGCGGCATCCATCTCGACTCCGTCTACGCGTGCCCGGCCCGCTCCATCGACCGGAGCTCCTTCTTCAGATCCTGCACTTCGTCGCGCAGGCGTCCGGCGAGCTCGAACTTCAGCTCGGCGGCGGCCGCGAGCATCTGA
>NZ_SSDN01000098.1:0-97910 GCF_004794355.1 Microbacterium sp. K36
GGCGACTCGGGGTCGGCCGGCTCCGTCTCCCGCGCGGCATCGCGCACGGCATCGGCGAAGGCGGCGGCTCCGGGTGCGCTGCGGGGCACCGGGGCTGCGGGGCGCGCGGGGCGCACGTCCAGAGCAGTGAGGAGGTCGAGGGCGGTCATGCCGGGTTCTCCGTCCGCGATCGGGAGGCGATCTCGTCCAGTTCCGCCTGCTCCGCGCGCAGGTCTGCCGTCCGCACTGCTTCCGCGTGGTTGTCGGCGAGCCGTTCGAGGCCGCGGAGAGTGCGCCGCGCGTCGGCGTGCGCGGACCGCGCCTCGACGACCGTCTCCTGCTGGAGGTCGGCCAGCGCGGTGAGGTCGGCGAGCAGCGCCCGGCCGGAGACCCGGGCCGCGGCGAGCGCCGCGAGGGTGCGCACGTCCACGGCCTCCGTATCGGTACCGGCCAGGTGGGCGCGCAGGGCCCGGTCCCTGGCCTCGGTGTGCTGCGCGTCGATGACCGCGCGCGACAGACGCTGCGCGGCCGCGCGCTCCTGGATCTCCCGCACGCGCAGGAGACCGGCGAGTGAGAACCCTCTGCTCATGACACCCCCTCGAAGGCGGAGACCAGGCCCTCCAGCCGCATCCAGGACTCCTCGATCGGACTCGTCTCGTCGAGCGGCTGGGTGAGGAACGCCGAGATGGCGCGCTCGTGCGCGATCGCCGCGTCGATACGGGCGTCGACACCCGCGTGGTAGGCGCCGATGTCGATGAGGTCGTTCGCCCGGCGTCGCGCCGCGAGCACCGCACGGAGGGTGGCGGCGTGGTCGCGGCGCTCCCGGCTCGTGACCTTGCCGGCCACGCGGGAGACGGATCCGAGGACGTCGATCGCGGGGTGATGACCGGCGAGCGCGAGGGCGCGATCCAGCACGACATGGCCGTCGAGGATCGAGCGGACCGTGTCGGCGATGGGCTCGTTGTGGTCGTCGCCGTCGACGAGCACGGTGTAGATGCCGGTGATGGAGCCGGTGCGGTCGGTGCCGGCGCGCTCCAGCAGCCCGGCGAGGAGGGAGAAGGTGGAGGGCGGGTAGCCGCGGGTGGCCGGTGGCTCGCCCGCGGAGAGCCCGATCTCGCGCTGGGCCATCGCGACCCTGGTCAGCGAGTCCATCATGAGGATCGCGTGTGCGCCCTCGTCACGGAAGGCCTCCGCGATCCGGGTGGCGGTGAAGGCGGCGCGGATGCGGGCCATCGCCGGCTGATCCGAGGTGGAGACGACGACGACGGAGCGCGCGAGTCCCTCCGGACCCAGGTCGTCCTCGATGAACTCGCGCACCTCGCGGCCGCGCTCGCCGACGAGGGCGATGACGGTGACCTCGGCTTCGGTGCCGCGGGCGATCATCGACAGCAGCGACGACTTCCCGACCCCGGACCCCGCGAACAGGCCGACGCGCTGTCCGCGGCCGACGCTGACCAGGGTGTCGAGCGCGCGCACGCCGAGGGGGAGCGGGGTGTCGATGCGGTCGCGCTCCATGATCGAGGGCGTGTCGTGATCCAGGCTCACATGCGGCGCTGCGAGGGGGCCCTTGCCGTCGATGGGGCGTCCGAGGCCGTCCAGGACCCGGCCGAGCAACGCGGATCCGGTGGGAACTCGAACCGGGCCGCCGCGCCCTCGTACCGGCGCGCCGACGGTGAGCCCGGCGACCGGGGCGAGGGGCATGCACCGCAGGCCGTCCTCGCCCGTGGCCACGACCTCGGCGTCGATGCCGTCGAGTGTCAGCACGTCCCCGACGGCGCCATCGAGGCCGCGGACCTGCACGCTGAGACCGCGTACCTGCGAGACCTCGCCGATCCGTTCCGGACGCGCCGCCTCGAGCACCGCGGCCCAGGAGCTCACGGCGCGCCTTCCAGGACAGCGCGGCGCGCGCGGGCGAGGGCCGTCCCGACCCTGGCGTCGATCAGGCCATGCTCCAGCTCGGCCACGGCATCGCCGCGGGCGAGGGTGTCGTCGGCCACCAGCGCGATCTCGGAGATGCCCTCTCCTGCCTCCACGGCGAGGATGCGGAGGTCGTCCGGGTGCACGCGGAGACGCCGGACGGCGGCTGCATCGGTCGCGCTCAGGGCGCGGCGAGCCGCGGCGGCCGCGGACGATCCTGCGTCGCCCAGTTCGGCCGCGAGGATGAGCTCCGCGAGGTCGATCGCGTGCGAGAGCACCTGCCCGGTCGCGGCGGACTCCAGCGCGGCCTCTCGGGCGGTCAGGGACCGGGCCGCGGCGTGCAGCGCGGCGACGGCGGCGGAGACGTCCTCGGCCCGGATGCGCTCCCGCTCCGCCTGCGCGGCCTCGGCCTCTCGTCGAGCAGCTTCGGCGTCGGCCACCCCCGCCCGGAAGCCGGCGGCGTGCCCCTCCGCGTACCCGCGGCGGCGCGCACGCTCCTGCTCGGCCCGGTGGTCGGATCCGCCGAGTCGGGGGAACGCGGCGGGCGCGAACGCCTCAGTAGACATATTCGTCCTCGTCGGCCCGCTGCACCGTGATGTCTCCCGCGGCCTCCAGCGCACGGATCGTCCGGACGATCTCGGCCCGCGCCTCCTCGACCTGGGAGACGCGCACCGGGCCCAGCGTCCTGGCCTCCTCGTCGAGGTTCTCGCGGTTGCGCTCGGACACGTTGCGGCGGATGAGGTCGACGATGGGCTGCTGTGCGCCCTTGAGGGCGAGGGCCAGCGAGCGGATGTCCATGCCTCGCAGCACGCGCTGGGTGTCGCGGTCGTCGAGCTTGACGATGTCGGCGAAGGTGAACATGCGCGACCGGATGTCCTCCGCGAGGGCACTGTCGCGGTCCTCGATGCTGGCGAGCAGCGCCTTCTCGATCGTCGCGCCGGAGCGCCCGATGATCTCCACGAGCGGCTCGACTCCGCCGAGCACCTCGGGACTGTCCCGCGAGGCGAGGCTGCCGGTGCGGGCCTTGAGGGCATCGGCGACGATCGTGATGGCCTCCTGCGAGGCGGTGCCCATGGTGGCGATGGCCTGGGCCACGTCGGTCCTGGCCGGATCGGGCAGCGCGGCGAGGACCGCGGCGGCCTGATCGGCGGGGAGATGGGCGAGCACGAGGGCGACGGTCTGCGGCAGTTCGCCGTCGAGGAGCGTGGCGAGGTGCGCGGCGTCGGCGGAGGCGAGGAAGTCGAAGGACGCGCTCATCGACGTCGAGCCGACCCGGCCGAGCACCGCCGCCGCACGCTCGGAGCCGAACGACGCCTCCAACAGGCCCGCGGCGATGTCGCGTCCGCCGCGCGCCGGCGGGAGGTGCCCGGCGGCGATGCGATGGAACTGCCCGAGCGCCTGCACCGTGGTCTCCGCATCGAGATCCTGCAGTCCGATGATCTCGGCGGCGACGGCCTCGGCCTCCGCTTCGGAGAGGTGCTTCATGACCTCGACGGCCTGTGCGCGGTCGAGGTTCATCAGGACGATCGCGGCCGTCTGCCGATCGGTCAGTCCGCTCATACCCGCGACCTGTCGTCGATGAGGGTGCGCAGCAGCTCCGCGGTGCGCTGCGGATCCTGACGCGTGAGCGCGGCGATCTCGGCGCGGCGGCGCTCCAGGCTGATCTGCGCGGGTTCGGGCTCGGGGTCGGGGTCGAGGTCGGGGACCGGCTCGAGGAAGGCGAGTGGCGTGGTCGGCGCCTCCAGCACGGCCGTCGGCGCGTCGGCCGAGAGCGCGGACAGCTCGGCGGGGCGGTCGCCGAAGAGCTGGTCGAACTCCTCCACACCGCGTGCCTTCCGCCGCGAACGGACGATGAGAGCGGCGATCGCGGCGATGAGGGGGATGGCGATGGCGGCCGCGATGATCACGGTGTTCAGGAGGGCGGCCTGACGGGCACCCTCTTCGGCGTCCTTCGCGGCCTGCAGCGCGGCCTGAGCGGCCTCGGCGTCCGTCTGGCTGAAGGCGACGAGTTCGACGGCGAGCTCGTCGCCGCGGGTGCGGTCGATGCCGGCTGCGGTGGCGACGAGGTCGCTGAGCTGCGCGGAGCTGAGGTCTCCGCCCGCACCGGCGTCCACGGCGACCGACACCGACTGCCGCAGCAGGTTTCCGGCGGGGGTGGACGTGCTCTCCGTGGCCTTGTTGACGGCGTTGGTGCGCGTCTCCTCCGTGTTCGTGTAGGTGCCGTCGCCGTTTCCATTCGGAACCGCGATGTTGTCCGGACCGAGCACGCCTGCCTCCGAGGTGGAGCCGTTGCTGTTCTGCTCGCGGACCTCTTCGGTGAGCGGGGGCGTGCCCTCGGCCGGGGTGTAGGTCTCCTCGACGCGTTCGTTCACGGAGCGGTCGATCTCGGCGACCACCGTCACGGTCGCGTTCCCCGGGCCGACCACGGTGTCCAGCATCTGCTGCACGCTCGCGGCCACGCGGGCCTCATAGTCGCTCGCCTGCTGGTCGAGGCCGCCGGTGGCTCCGCCGCCCACGGTCGACAGCGTGCGTCCGGTCTGGTCGACGACGGCCACGTTCTCCGGCTTCATGCCGCTGACGGCAGCCGAGGTGAGGTGCACGATGGCCTCGACCTGCTTCTGGTCGAGCGTCGTGCGCCCGGCGGTCTCCACGAACACGGAGGCCGTCGCGTCAACGGTCTCCGACACGAAGACGCTCTCCTCGGGGATCGCGAGCTGCACGGAGGCCGCGGAGACGCCGTCGATCGCGGAGATCGTGGCGGCGAGCTCGCCCTCGATCGCGCGCTTGTAGGTGACCGACTGCTGGAACTCGCTCGTGGTGACGCCCATGTCGTCGAGCAGCGAGTACCCGGCCGATCCGGCGCTCGGGAGCCCGGCGGAGGCGGCCGCGAGCCGCTGGTCGTAGACGTCCTTCTCGGGGACGAGCACCGTGGCGCCGCCGTCGGCGAGCTCGTAGGGGACGGAGGCGGAGCGCAGCTGCTCCACCACGGCGTTCGCGTCCGAGGCGTTCAGCCCCGAGAACAACGGCGTGTACGTGGGGCGCGTGAGCCAGCTCGACAGGGCGATGATGCCGAGTGCGAGCACGGCGATGCCGATGATGGCGATGGTCCGCTGCGCGAGCGAGAATCCGGCGATCACCCGCCGCATCCGCTGGAACGCCCCTGTCACTGCCGGGGGCATCAGGCCTGCATCCGCATGATCTCGTTGAACGCGTCGACGCCCTTGTTGCGGACGGCGGCGACGAGTTCGAGGGTGACCGCGGCGCGTGACGAGGCGATCATCGCGGCGTGGATGTCGTCGAGGTCGCCGGTCACGGCGGCGACCTTCAGGGTGTCGGACTCGGACTGCAGCGAGCGCAGCTCGTCGATCGCCCCGGTGACGCTGTTCGCGAAGGCCGTGTCGTCGCCGGTCTTCGCACCCGTCACGGGCGAGGTGGTCATGCCGAGGGACGAGGCCACGGCCTCGATGCCGGCGACGGCGCTCACGCGTTCCGCCCGATCTGCAGCGCCGCCTCGTAGGAGGTGCGGGCGCGGTCCACGATCGCCGCGCTCGCCTGGTATCCGCGCTGCGCGAGGATCAGCTGGCTCATCTGGTCTCCCAGGTCGATGTCGGGGTAGCGCACGTAGCCGTCGGCGTCGGCGAGCGGGTGGTCGGGCTGGTGCACGAGCCGGCCCTCGGCGTCGCCCTGGACGGTCCCGGCGACGTAGACCCCGGGGGACTGGTCGCTGGTCTGCGCCAGGATGTAGCGCGCCCGGAACGCCGCGCCGTCGGTCGACGTCGCGGTGTTGATGTTCGCGATGTTGTCGCTGATGGCGTCGAGCCACTTCCGGTGCACGGTCAGTCCCGTGCCGGCGATCCCGATGGCGTCGAAGGTCATGACGTCCTCATCGCGGTGCGCATCGAGGAGAACGATCCGTTCACGGCCTGCGTCGCGAACTGGTAGCGCAGCATCGTGTCGATGCTGGACAGGGTCTCGGTGTCGAGGTTCACGTTGTTGCCGTTCAGGCGCGTCGGCTCGAGCGACGTCCCGACCGTGGCGGACACGTCCCCGTCGCCGGCGGCGATCGAGTCGGCGAGCGCGGCCTCGAACTGCACGCGCTTGGCGTGGTAGTCGGGGGTGTTGATGTTGGCGATGTTGTCGGCGATGGCTCGCTGGCGCAGCGAGAGGCCGTTCAGCGCACTGGTCAGTGCGGTGATGGTCACAGAGTCGAACACGAACCGGCTCCCCGTGTGTGGGCGAAGTGGCCGTTCCCTGGCCGAGTCTTGCGAGCCATCCGTGCTCTCGGGAGACTGTCGGCCGTCCGTGCGGTTTCGTTAGGAGGGTTCCTCACCCGTCCACGTCGAGGTAGGCGGGGGCATCAGGAGAGCGCGGCGCCGGCACCCGCCGCACGGCACCGAGGTGCTGCCGCAGTCCCTCGAGCTCGGAGCGGGCGCGCTCCATGGCGGCGTGCTGCCGGTCGATCACCGCGCGGGCGCGATCGGCCAGGTGCGGGGGGAGCGGGGAGGACGGCGGCGCCCAGGGGATGATGTCGTGCACCTCGACGGCTCCCGCCGGTGCGGCGAGGATCCGGTCGGCGTCCGCTTCGAGCCGGTCGAGCAGCGCGGCCCAGTCCTCGTCCGTCATGCGCGGCCCTCGGCGACGGCCAGGGCGGCCGTGTGCCAGGCGTCGCGCAGCGGCACGACGAGTTCGCGACAGGCGTGCGTGCGCTCCGGATCGCGGCCGATGTTGGCGCCGATCAGCGTCTGCGAGAGGAAGACGTACAGCGAGCGCAGGCCGGCGCTGCCGCTCCAGTCGTCGGTGAGGGACGACGACAGCTCGGCCACGATCGCCTGCGCGTGCTGGAGCTGGGCGTTGGCCTCGGTCCAGTCGGCCGCCCGCTGTGCGGTCTCGGCACGTTCGATGTCGAGCAGGAGCCGGTCGTAGAGCATCGTGACCAGGCGCTCCGGCGGGGCGGACAGGATAGCATCCTCGCGGTACCGCTGCTGGGCACGCAGGGCGGCGTTCATGCTCACGAGTCCGACCCGGAGCGGCTGCTCGGCAGCGCGTTGATCTGGGAGGCGAGGTACGACGACTGCGACTGCATCTGCGACAGCATCACCTCGAGGCGGGCGTACGTGCGCTCCAGCGACGCCTTGCGCTGCGCGAGGCGCACGTCCCAGCGCTCCATCTGCTCGCCGAGGCTCTTGACCTCGCTCTCCTGACCCGTGATCCGCGAGGTGAGCAGCCCATCGTACTTGTCCGAGTAGGACGTCGCCGTCTGCTCCACGCGCGCCGCGACCGCGGAGAAGAGGGCACCGACGGCAGCCGGGTCCTTCGCCAGCGCCTCGGAGAACTTCTCCTCGTCGAACGTGAGCTTGCCGTACATGTCGGTCGAGATGCCGATCGTGGAGGGCGAGACGCCGTCCACGGGGTGCTGCACGGCGTCGGCGAGGGCCGTCCGCAGACCGCGGATGGTGCTGTCGCCGGTGAAGACGCCGAGCGTGGTCTTCTCGCCCTGTCCCGCGGCGACCGTCGCCTTCGAGCCGTTGTCGATGCGGGTGAAGATGTCGGTGAGGAGGGCGATGAACTCGCCGGAGGCCTTGGTCCTGGCCTCGCCGTCGACGGCGACGGTCACCGTGACAGGGGTGGTCGAGACGGTGGAGACCGTGACGTCGACGCCCTCGAAGAGATCGGTGAACGTGTTGCCGGACGAGGTGATGACCTGTTCGGCCGCGGTGCCGGCCCAGAGGCGCAGCTGGGCATCCGTGCCCGTGGCGATGACGGCGGCGCCCGGCTCCGTGGACACGTCCGTGGCGGTGCCGGCGGCCACCGCGGCGAGGTCGCCCGCGTAGACGCGGAAGCGTCCGGCCTCTCCGGACTCCTCGGCCCGGAGCTGCAGGCGGTAGACGGGGGTGCCGTCGGCATCCTTGCCGGCGGGGACGGCCGTGGCGAGGACGCCGGTGTCGGCGTCGTTGATGGCCTGGGCGATGTCCTGCATCGACGTCGAGTCGGCCTGCACCTGGACGCGCTTCCCCGTGGCGTCCTCGAGCGTCAGGACGGGCGGGTCGGCGGGCCAGCGGCTCGCGGACGCGGAGACCACCGTGTGCGCCTGGGCGAGACGGTCGACGACGATGTCGGTCGACACGGGCGCCGCGCCGGTGCGCAGGGCGACCTTCACCGACTCGGACGACGCGCTGCCGGTGAAGCGGTCGAGACCGCCGGGCGCCGCGGCCTTCTCGGCGGCGGCGGCGAGGTTCTGCACGGCCGTGTTGAGGGTGCGCAGCTGCGTCATGATGACGTTCTTGTCGTCGATCTTGGCCTTGAGCAGCGTGCGGGGGATGGCGTGCACGTCCATCAGCGCCTTGATGACCTCGGTGGTCTTGAGCCCCGACACGAGGCCGTCGAGCGAGAGCGACATGCGGCTTCCCTTCTGTGTGCGGCGGGGCCCGGGCGACGGCCGAAGCCGTCACCCGGACCCCCGGAGTGATTCCGTGCGGCGGCGCGGATCAGCGCAGCAGCTGGAGCACGCCCTGGTTGGCCTGGTTGGCCTGGGCCAGCATGGCCGTTCCCGCCTGCGACAGGATGTTCGCCGACGTGAACTTGACCATCTCGGACGCCATGTCGGTGTCGCGGATACGGCTCTCGGCGGCGGCGAGGTTCTCGGCCGACACGTTGAGGCTGTTGATGGTCGACTCGAAGCGGTTCTGCAGCGCACCGTAGCCGGCACGTGCGGTCGAGACCGCCTGGATCTGCGTGTCGATGCCCGCCAGAGCCGCACCGTACGATGCCGCGTCGGTCATGGTGCCGGCGAGCGTCTCGATGGTGGTGCCGAGGTTGGCGAAGTTGGTCAGGCCGACCGAGATCTGGTCCTCGGCGGCGACCGCGCCCGCACCCACCTGGAACGTCAGCGTCGTGCCGCCCGAGAGCAGCTTGATGCCGTTGAAGTTGGTGCTGTCGGCGATCCGGGTGAGCTCGTCGGCGAGGGCGCCGATCTCAGTCTGGATCGCTTCGCGCGACTTCGCGTTGTTCGAGTCGTTCGCACCCTGAGCGGTCAGGTCGCGCACGCGCTGCAGGATGGAGTGCACCTCGGTCAGGGCGCCTTCCGCGGTCTGGATGACCGAGATGCCGTCCTGGGCGTTGCGGGCCGCGACGTTCAGGCCGTTGACCTGCGAACGCAGGCCCTCGGAGATCGCGAGGCCGGCGGCGTCGTCCGCTGCGCGGTTGATGCGCAGACCGCTCGAGAGCTTCTCGAGCGACTTCGACAGGTCGTTCTGCGTGTTGGACAGGTTGCGGTAGGCGTTGAGCGCGCCCACGTTGGTGTTGATCTGCATACCCATGAGGGTTTCCTCCGTGATGTGTTGAACGGGAGACCATCCGTGGTCTCCTGCCCTCACCTATCGGCGGAGGATCCGGTCGCGTTAGGCGGGGGCGGCGGCGCGGAAGACGTCGCCGATCCGGACGCCGGCGGCCTCGGCGATGCGGCCGAAGTACGCATCCCGCGCGGCGGGCGACACCCGGGTGGTGGTCGTGGTCTCCGTGCCGCCCTCGGCGAAGTAGCGGTCCAGGGCGTCGCGGAGCAGCCGCACCGCCTCCGCCCGCTGCTGCGAGACGGCCGAGTGGGTGACGCCGAGCTCCTCGGCAATCTCCTTGACGGGGCGCTCCTCGACGTAGACGGCCACGACGATGCGCCGCATGCGCTCGGGGAGAGCGGTGATGGCGTGCTCGAGCACCTCTCGTCGCTCGCCGACCAGCGCGGACTCCTCGGGGAGAGGGATGTCGGCGACGAGGTCCCTCGTGGCGGGGTCGTCGAGCGGCGCGACGGTGCGCGCGGCGTCGGCGAGGGCCTCCACGACCGTCTCCTTGGGGGAGCCCATGGCGGTGGCGATCTCGGTGGCGGTCGCCGTGCGACCGAGGGCGGCGGTGAGGGTGTCGCGGACGGCGACGGTCTCCTTGATGCGCTTGCGGATGCCGCGGGACGCCCAGTCCATGGCGCGCATCTCGTCGGCGAACGCGCCGAGGATGCGGCGGCGGGCGTACGCGCCGAACGGGACGCCGAGCGCGGGGTCGTAGGCGTCGGCGGCGGTCACGAGGGCGAGCGCGCCGACGGCGGCGAGCTCTTCGCGGGGGATATGGGTAGCCCGAGCATGGGTGTCTGCAGCGAGGTAGCCGACCAGGGGGAGGTTGGCCTCGACGAGGCGGTTGCGCTCAGCGCGCGACGACATGGGGGATGATCCACCTCTCTGGATGCACTCCGGAAGCTCATGGCGAGGGGTAGATGTCCATATCACAAGGTCCGAGATATGTCCATGGGGAGAACTAACCGCCGCCAATCCACATAGTAACCTTAGGGGCGCGATGGCCGATAGAGATTTATGAACCGTTAACAGGCGGGCCGGTCGCACCTGCGTGGGGCGGGGATCGCTGGGGACAAGGGGATCATGGGAGCCAACGAACTATCGATGCAGCTCTGGCGCGAGCGCGAGCTGCTCGAGATGCTGCTTTTCAAGCTGGACGAGCAACAGCTGCTGCTCGCCGCCGGCCGATCGCACTGGATCCAGTTCGCGGCCAGGGAGATCGATCAGGTGCTGGACCGCCTGCGCGCCGCGAGCCTGGCCAGGGCCGTCGAGGTCGCCGGTGTCGCCGAGGAGTGGGGGGCTCCTCAGGACGCGACGATCGGCCAGCTCATCGAGCACGCTCCGGACGGAGCCTGGGGCGACGTCTTCACCGACCACATGCGCGCGCTGGTGAAGCTGACCGCGGAGGTCGAGCAGATGCGCGACGCCGCCGCGGAGCAGCTCAGTGGAGTGCTCCGCGCCACCCAGGAGACCATCGCCGCTCTCGGCCAGGAGAGCGGCGAGTACACCACCCGCGGCGACCGCGCCCGCGAGGACGCCGCCCGCATCATCGACACCGAGATGTGACCGAGAGGGATTCATGTCGACCTTCAGTGGACTGACCACCGCCGCCAGCGGCCTCGCCGCCGCGCGGCGGGGCATGGATGTGGTCGGGCAGAACATCGCCAACCAGAAGACCGAGGGGTACACGCGGCAGCGCGTCGAGACCTCCTCCATCGCCGCCGTCGCGCAGACGGGGCGCTTCAGCATGGGTGCGCTGCCCGGACACGGCGTCTCCATCGACGGGGTGTCCCGCCTTGGCGACGCGCTGCTCGACGCCCGGGTCCGCGACACCCTCGGCGCCTCCGGCTACTGGGCCACCCGTGCGCTCGCGGCGACGACGGCCGAGTCGGCGCTCGCGGAGCCGACCGACAAGGGCCTCGCCAACCGGCTGACGAACTTCTGGGCCGGCTGGCAGGATCTCGCCAACACCCCCGACTCCGGGGCCGCCGCCGCGAGCATCCTGGAGTCGGCGAAGGAGCTCGCCGCCCACATCTCCGGCGGCTATCGCACGGTCGCAGCGCAGTGGACCGCCGCCCGGGGGACCGCCGAGCGCACGGTCAGCCAGGTCAACGCCGCGGCCGACCAGATCGCGGTGCTGAACAGCGAGATCCGCGAGGCTCTGGCCTCGGGGCGTTCGGCCAACGAGCTCACCGACCGCCGCAACGTGCTCGCGGAGGACGTGGCCCGGCTCGCCGGCGGCACCGCCACCGTGGAGGCGGACGGCACGCTCACGGTGCGCCTCGGCGGCAACGCCCTGGTCTCCGGCGGGGACGCCCGTCACCTCGCACTGACCGGCTCGGCGACGATCGACGGCGCTCCGCGCGTCGGAGTCGTCTGGGAGTCGGTGCCGGATCTGCCCCTCGTCGTCGACGGCGGAGAGCTCGGCGGCTCGCTCGCGGTGCTCGCCCCGGCCGCCGACGGCGGGATGCTGGCGCAGCTCGCCGCTACCTACGACCGGGTGGCCACGGCGCTCGCAGACTCGCTCAACGCGCAGCACCGCGCCGGTGTGACGGCATCCGGACAGCCGGGGGGCGACTTCTTCACCCTCCCGGCGACCGGCTCCGCCGCGCTCGGGCTGCAGGTGGCCGTCACCACGGCGGCCGAGCTCGCTCTCGCCGCGCCCGGAGCCGGCTCCAAGGATGCGACCAACGCTGACCTCATCTCCCAGATCGGGCAGCGCGCGACCTCTCCGGATGCGCTGTGGACCGACCAGGTGACCCGCTTCGGCGTGGCCACCGCGGCCGACGTGCAGCGCGCGAAGGTGTCGGATGCGGCGGCGGTCGGCGCCGTCGGTGCGCAGCAGTCCGTCGCGGCGGTGGACGGCGACGAGGAGACGATCAGCCTCCTCACCTACCAGACCGCCTATCAGGCGGCGGCCCGCGTGCTCACCGCCGTCGACGAGGCCCTCGACGTCCTCATCAACCGCACGGGCGTCGTCGGACGCTGATCGGAGAAGCTCCATGATCTCTCGCGTGACCCAGACCACCATGACGCAGACGGCGATGCGCCAGCTGCAGTCCAACCTCTCCGAGCTCGCCCGGCTGCAGGAGCAGGCCACGTCGCAGAAGGCGTTCGCCGCCCCCTCGGACGATCCGGCGGCGGCCGCTGCCGCCCTCGCCCTGCACGCCGAGCAGCGGCGCACCGAGCAGTACGCGCGGAACATCGACGACGGCCTGGCGTGGGTGACCGCCGCCGACACGGCGATCACCTCCAGCACCTCCCTGCTCTCACGGGTACGGGACCTCACCGCGCAGGGAGCGAACGACGGGGCGCTGGACGCCGCGGCGAAGGAGGCCCTCGCGGTGGAGCTGGAGGGCATCCGCGATGAGCTGCTCTCGCAGGCGAACACCCGGCTGCTCGGGCGGTCCGTGTTCGCGGGCACCTCGGATACGGCGGCCTTCGCCGCCGACTACTCGTACAGCGGCGTCGCCGGCTCCGAGGTCACGCGACGTGTCTCCGATGCGGCGGCCGTCCGCGTCGACACCGACGGGGCGGCGGTGTTCGGCACGGGCGACGACTCGGTGTTCGCCCTCGTCGACCGCATCGTCGCCGACCTCCGCTCCGGCACCAACGTGGGACCACGGCTCGCGGAGATCGACGACCGCCGCACGGCGATGCTGGGCGTGCAGGGCGCGGTCGGCACCAGACAGGCCCAGATCGAACGCGCCAAGGAGGCGGCAGTGCAGAATTCCGTGTCCCTCGAGTCCCGCCGCGCCGCGGTCGAGGACGTCGACTCGGTCGAGGTGCTCATCCGCCTGCAGGCGCAGGAGCTCGTGTACCGTTCGGCGCTCGCGGTGAACGCGCGCGTGCTGCAGCCGTCGCTGATGGACTTCCTGCGATGACCGCCGCGCTCACCTTCACGGCCCCGCCGCCCGGACTGGCACCCCATGTGGACTTCGCTCTCGCACCGGTCGAGGGCGCGGACGGGCTCTTCGCGATGCGGGCGGTCGAGGACGAGGCCCTGCGGCTCTACCTGGTCGACCCGAACACCGTCCTCACGGAGTACGCGCCGACCCTCACGGACGCGCAGGTCGCCGACCTCGCGCTCTCCTCGGCGGACGACGCCTTCGTGCTCGTGGTCGCCCACCCCGCCGCCGACGGGGTCAGCGTCAACCTGCTGGCACCGGTCGTCGTGAACCGGGCGACGGGAGCGGCGACCCAGGTCATCCTCGAAGGCCAGGACTACCCGGTGCGGGCGCCGCTGGGCTGACCCGCGCGGGTGCCCGGGACCGGGCGTGGCGGGCGGGGTGACGACTACCCTGGAGAGGTGATCCTCGCCGTCGACACGTCCCTTGGCACCGCCGTCGCCCTCATCGACCCGGACGGGACGCGTCGTGCCGAGGCCGGCACCGCCGATCCGCTGGGCCACGCCGAGGTGATCGGCGACCTGGTGCGCGACGTGCTCCGGGAGGGCGGGTCCGACGGCATCACGCACGTCGTGGCCGGCATGGGGCCAGGCCCGTTCACCGGTTTGCGCATCGGCATCGCGACTGCCCGCGCGTTCGCCCTCGGCCGCGGTGTCCCGGTCGTCGCGGTCCCGAGCCACACCGCGGCAGCGCTCACGATCCAGGCCACCGTGACCGGCCCGTTCGCCGTCGTCACCGACGCCCGCCGCCGCGAGGTCGCTGTCACCGCGTTCGACGGGCTGGACGAGGACGGGATCCCGCGCACGATCGCCGACACCGTGCTCGTGCGCGCCGCGGATGCCGACGAGCATCTCGCGGGCCTCCGCCGGGTGGACGTGGCGACCCTGTCCGCGGTCGACCTCGCCCGGGTGGGGGCGCGGGCGCTCGCCGCCGGCCGGGTCCTCGCCGGCGAGGAGCCGCTCTACTTGCGGCACCCGGACGTCACCCTGCCCGGTGCCCCGAAGAGGGTGGGCGCATGACGCTCCGGGACGCGCGGCCGGACGACCTCGACGCGATCATGGCCATCGAGGAGCGCTCGTTCCCGACCGACGCGTGGAGCCGGGAGACCATGGCGAGCGAGCTGGCGAGCCCGCACGGCCGCTACCTCGTCGACGAGCTTGGCGGGGCCATCGTCGGCTACGGCGGGGTCAGGGCCCTGCAGGGCGGCGCGGACGCCGACATCCAGACCATCGCCCTCCTCGCCGAGGTCAGGGGACAGGGACGCGGACGTGCGCTCCTGCGTGCCCTGCTGCGGACGGCCGCGGCCCGGGGCGCGCACGAGGTGTTCCTCGAGGTGCGCGCCGACAACCCGCCGGCCGAGGGGCTGTACCGCGCGGAGGGCTTCGAGGAGATCGGCAGGCGCCCCCGCTACTATCAGCCGGACGACGTCGACGCGATCGTGATGCGTCTGGACCTGCGCCGCCACCCGGCGCCCGCCGACACGCCGGAGGAGGCGACCGCATGAGTGAGCCCCTGGTGCTCGGCATCGAGACGAGCTGCGACGAGACCGGCATCGGCATCGTTCGAGGCCGCACGCTGCTGTCCAACACGATCGCCTCCAGCATGGACGAGCACGCCCGGTACGGCGGCGTCGTGCCGGAGGTCGCCGCCCGCGCCCACCTCGAAGCGCTGCAGCCGGCCATCGACGCCGCCCTCGCCGAGGCCGACGTCCGCCTCGCCGACCTCGATGCGGTGGCGGTGACGAGCGGCCCTGGCCTCGCGGGAGCGCTCATGGTCGGCGTGGGGGCGGCGAAGGGACTCGCGGTCGCCCTCGACAAGCCGCTGTACGCGGTCAATCACCTCGTCGGCCACATCGCCGCCGACATCCTCACCCCGGATGCGGCGCCGCTGGAGTACCCGACGATCGCGCTGCTGGTCTCCGGCGGCCACACCTCCCTGCTCCACGTGCGCGACCTCACGACCGATGTCGAGCTGCTCGGCGAGACGGTGGACGACGCCGCGGGCGAGGCCTTCGACAAGGTCGCCCGGCTGCTGTCGCTGCCCTACCCCGGCGGCCCCGAGATCGACCGGGCCGCCGTCGGCGGAGACCCGGACGCGATCCGCTTCCCGCGCGGGCTCTCCCGTGCCTCCGACCTCGCGAAGCATCGCTACGACTTCTCCTTCTCCGGCCTGAAGACCGCTGTCGCCCGCTGGATCGAACGCTTCGAGGCGGAGAACGCCGCCGCAGGCGCCGACGCCCGGGACCTCCCGATCGCCGACGTCGCCGCCAGCTTCCGGGAGGCCGTCGTCGACGTGCTCGTCACCAAGGCGCTCAACGCGTGCGCCGACCTCGGCGTGCCGCGGCTGCTCCTGGGCGGCGGTGTGATCGCGAACCGTCGGCTCCGCGAGGTGGCGCTGGCCAGGGCCGCCGAGGCTGGTGTCACCGTGCGCATCCCGCCGCTGTCCCTCTGCACGGACAACGGCGCCATGATCGCCGCGCTGGCCGCGGAGCTCATCGCGTCGGGGCGTCCCGCCTCGACGCTCGGCTTCGGCGCCGACTCGACGCTGCCGGTCACCGAGATCCAGGTCGCGGAGGCGGTGCCGGCGTGAGTGGGCTCGCGCGCGGACCGGAGCCGGACGGGGCCACGCCCCGTGCGCGGGTCGAGCGCGCGAGCGGGCAGGTCGAACGCCCTGCGGGGACGGCGCGCATTCCCGGAGCCCCGCGGGAGGGGTACACGAAGCTCCCGACGGGTCCGGTGGGCATCGAGCCGGTGGTCGTCAGCGGGCCCGACCTCGACCACGGGGAGGAGGACGCCTGGGAACCGGCGTCCGAGCCGGTGCCCGTGGACGACACTCGGCTGGCGCCGTGGGCGCTGCTCGCGGCGATCGTCGCTCTCGGCGCATCGTTCTTCGTGGGGTGGGGGATCCCGGTCGCGGTCGTCGCCGTGATCGCCGCGATCATGTCGCTGCGCCGCCCCGTCGAGAACCGCGCGATCGCGCGCTGGGCGCTCGTGCTGGGTCTGTGCGCGACCGTGTACAGCCTGGGATGGCTGGTCTGGGCGGGCATGCAGTTCGAGAGGCTGGGCTAGGCGCGATGGCCGGAGCGGACGACGACGACGTCGAGGAGCGCAGGGCCCTGCAGCGCAAGGCGTACGGGCCCGGCGGGGTGCTGACCGCCGCGGAGGCCGCCCGTCTGCGCGCGCTCGAGGATTCCTTTCGGACACGCTCGGCGGGGCCGCCCGCGTCCGCGTCGATGACCGATCCCGTCCAGGAGGCCCGGCCACCCGGTGCTCCGCCGTCCTCCGGGTCCTCGTCCGCTCCGCGCGACGACGAACCTCCGGCCCCCGGCGGCGAACCCGCGATGCCGGAGGAGGAATCCGAGGAGGTCGCGACCGCCCGGACCGACTCTCCGACGCTCCCGGCAGGGCGGGGCCGTCTTCTCGGGACGCGCGTGCTCGCCGCGGTGGTGGTGCTGCTGCTCGGCATCGGCATCGGCTGGTTGGCCTTCGGCCGGACCGGCGGAGCAGCCGTCGCCCTGAGCTCCACGCAGCAGCAGTGGCAGTCCGAGCTCGTCGCGTCCGGACGCTACGACGCCGGCTCGGTGCGTGCGCTCGCCACGGAGGACGACGCGGTCGTCTGGACGGCGACGCAGAACGGTGGCGCGAGCATCTGCCTGGTCCTCCGGTCGGCGGAGAGCACGACGCCGAGCTGCAACCGGCGCGAGACCGTGCAGGAGGAAGGCCTGTGGGGCGAGGTGACGACGCAGCGCGACGACGACTACACGCGCCAGATCATGGCTCAGCTGATCCTCACGCCCGACGGCGAACCGGCGGTGAGCGTCGACGTCTCGGAGTACGGTACCGGTGACGGCGGCGGCATCACCTACGCGAACGAGGCGGAGACCCGCGCGGCCGCGCGTCTGGTCGAGGAGGGGTTCGACCCGAACGCCATCTGGGTCGTCGGGTACGACGATGATGTCCCCATCTGGACGGCCTCCGCGCAGGATTCGGGGCGGCATTGTCTCGTCTACGACGGATCGACGGCCGACGCTCCGATGGCCTGCGAGGAGACCGAGACGCTGGCGGAGCACGACGGGCGGCTGCGGTTGCAGGTGACGGACACGACGACAGGGCAGGTGACGACGTACGAGCTGCCGACCAGCGCGGGAGTGCCGTCCTTCACGATCATCCGCGAGGGGAGCGACGCCGGTGCGGGCGGAGACTGACGGAGGGGACGCCGCGGCAGCGGAGCGCCGGGCGCTGGAGCGCGCGGCGTACGGCCGCGACGGCGGGCTCGACGCCGCAGCGGCCCGTCGGCTTCAGGAGCTTCAGGAGGAGCATCGTCGTCGGACTCCTTTCGCGCAGGACGAGCCGGCGGAGTCGCCATCCGTCGGCGATGACGCGCCGGAGTCCGCGACCGGTCGCCGGGCGCCGGAGGACGTGTCGGACGCGGAGGACACCCCTCCGGCCACCTCGGACGACGTCTCCCTGACCGAGGCGCCGGCCGCGAACCGCCGCGGTCTCGTGCCGGTGCTCGTCGCGGCGGCGGCACTCCTCGCCATCGGCGTGGGGGCGGGCTGGGCGTGGTTCACCCCGCGGTCCGATACGTTCGCCTTGACGGAGGCGCAGGAGGACCGGCGGATCGAACTCGCCGGTGAGGGCTACGACCCCGGCTCCGTGCGTCCGGTGGCGGAGGCGGAGGGCGCGCTCGCCTGGTTCGCCACGCAGGACGACGGGGCCAGCCGGTGTCTGATCCTCGACGTCGACGCGGACTCCCAGTCGACCTGTCTGAAGGGGGAGGAGGCCGGGCCGGGCCTGTACGCCTCGCTCCCCGTCCCGACCTCCGCAGCGGACGACGAGGAGGGCTCCTTCTCCTTCGAGAGCGTGACGGCGGTCATGCTCTTCTCCACCGCGGACGAGCCGATGGTGAGCATCCAGCGCAGGGGAGGCGGCTCGACACTCGTCGCCCAGTTCGGTGAGGCGGAGCGGACGAGGGCGGAGGAGCTCGTCGGCGACGGCTACGACCTGGGCCTCTCCGTCCTCGGATCCTTCCGCGGGCAGCCGGTCTGGCTCGGCGACCGCAGTGCGGAGAACGGGCCCGCCCAGCGCTGCCTGATCGTCGACGCCGACGGCTCGCGCCAGTGCGCCACGATCGACGAAGCGGTGCAGTCCGGGCTCCGCGTGCAGCTGCTCGATGTCGACCAGGAGACCGGGGAGCTGCTGTCGGCGTCCGTGATCGAGGTGGACTTCACGCGATGGCAGACGCCCTATCTCACCGTGACCTCGGGCCCCGCCGTCGTCGACGAGACGACGGGCGAGTCCTACCTGGTGACCACCGGCCCGCCCGGGGATCCGATCCGCGTCGACATCCCGGGCCGCGACCCGGAGGGCTGACGCGCTCTCACTCCGCGGCGGGCACCCGGTCGGCGAGGATCGCGCGGCGCTGATCGCCGAAGCGGGCGAGGATCAGGGTCGCCTCGGCATCGCCTCGGAGGGTCAGCTTGCGCCGGAAGGCCGCCGGATCGACGTCCACCCCGCGCTTCTTGATCTCGATGCGGCCGATGCCGTGGGTCTTCAGGGCCGCGTTGATCGTCTTCGGGGTGATCGGCAGCGTCTCCCGGACGCGGAAGGACTGCACGAACGGGCTCGTCAGGGCGGCGTCCGAGGTCAGGTACGCGATGCGCGGATCGAGCATCCCCGCATCGAGGCTGCGGGCGACGTCGCCGATGAGCCGGGCCCGGATGACGGCCCCGTCCGGCTCGTGGAGGAAGGCCCCGAGCGCACGGACCGGAGCATCCTCGGCGTCTGCGGCGCCGGTGAGCTCGTGCGAGCGCTCGCCGCGGATGACGAGTGCGGAGCGCCGCACCCCTTCCCTCGCGAGCTCGCGCGACCACACCAGGAGTTCGACCACGCTCCCGTCGGCGCTGACCCACTGCGTCTCCGCGTCCGTGGGCAGGGCATCGCGGTCGTGGGCGGGCCCGAGCTTGATCCCGGTGGGGCGTTGCGCAGCGACGGCGAACGCCCAATCGAGGGACGGCGAGTAGTCGTGGGCGGAGATGCGCCGGGTCTCGCTGTGCCCGGAGGTGCGGCGGGCGGGGTCCATCCAGATCGCCTGGCCGGGGACCGGTTCTCCGAGGGCCTCCTCCGCGGTCGCGTGGCGCACCGTGGCGTCGTCGCCGAACGGGGCGAGGTTGTAGGCGGCGAGGGCCGCGGTCACCTCGTCGGCGTCCACCGCGTGCACCGCCAGCCCGGCGCCGGCGAAAGCGAGGGCGTCGCCGCCGATCCCGCAGCCGAGGTCGGCGACGCGCGTGAGGCCGGCCCTGCGGATCCGCTGGGCGTGGCGAGCGGCGACGCTCAGACGGGTGGCCTGCTCGAGGCCGGCGCGGGTGAAGAGCATGCGGGCGGCGAACGGGCCGAACTTCGCCGCGGCCTTCGCGCGCAGGTGCGCTTGTCCGACCACGGCGGAGACGAGGTCGGGGGAGTGGCCGGCGGCGCGCAGCCGGGAGACGGCGGCTGCGGCCTCCGCGGTGGAGGTGACCGGCCCGAGCGCATCGAGCAGCTCGAGGCCGGCGGGGGTCAGCAGGGCGCGCAGCTCGGACATCTCCACCCTCCCAGCCTACGGCGCGCTCGCCGCCCCGACCCGGGTTGGCACTCGCATTGCATGAGTGCCAGCCGACCGCCTACACTGGCATTAGCACTCTCGGGTTGAGAGTGCGAACGAGTCTTTCGTGTCAGCGTCAAGAAAGAAGAGGTAGACCGTGTCGGTTTCCATCAAGCCGCTCGAGGACCGCATCGTCATCAAGCAGGTCGAGGCCGAGCAGACCACCGCGAGTGGCCTGGTCATCCCCGACACCGCCAAGGAGAAGCCCCAGGAGGGCGAGGTCGTGGCGGTCGGCCCCGGCCGTATCGACGACAACGGCAACCGCGTCCCGCTCGACGTCGCCGTCGGCGACCGCGTGCTCTACAGCAAGTACGGCGGCACCGAGGTGAAGTTCGGTGCAGACGAGTTCCTCGTCCTGTCGGCTCGCGACGTCCTGGCGGTCGTCGTCCGCTGATCGCACACCCGGTTCCCTCCGCCCGCCGGACGGGAGCCCGGTTCGAAGAGGGCCCGGATGCTTCGGCATCCGGGCCCTCTTCGGCATCCTGAGCGGCGCGACCCTGGTCCTCGCGGGCATAGGGTTGTGCGGTGACCCCCGAGACGACCCGCGCCACCCGGACGGCGGGTATCGCCTACGCCGGGAGCGCCTATCTGCTGTGGGGCGTCCTGCCGCTCTACTTCCTCCTGCTGCAGCCGACCGGTCCGTGGGAGGTCGTCGCCTGGCGGGTGCTGCTCTCCTTCGTCTTCTGTCTCCTGCTGCTCACGGTCACGAGGGGATGGCCCGCCTTCCTCGCGATCGTCCGGAGCCCGCGACTGCTGGGCTGGACGGCCCTGGCCGGCCTCCTCATCTACGTCAACTGGCAGGTGTTCGTCCTCGGCACGCTGAGCGGGAACGTGGTGGAGACGGCGCTCGGCTACTTCATCAACCCCATCACGACCGTGCTGCTCGGCGTCTTCGTGCTCAAGGAGCGCATCCGCCGGCTGCAATGGGTGGCCGTCGGCATCGCGGCCGCCGCGGTGGTCGTCATCGTCCTGGCGTACGGCCACATCCCCTGGATCGCCCTGACCCTCACGGCGTCCTTCGGTCTGTACGGACTCATCAAGAAGAAGATCGGTCGCGCCGTCGACGCGGTGAGCGGGCTGACGCTCGAGTCGTTCTGGCTGATCCCCATCGCGGTGGTGCAGCTCGTGATCGTGGCGACGACGCCCGTCGGTCTGACCATGGGGACGGCGGGCTGGTCGCACGCCGTGCTGCTGGCGTTCGCGGGTGTGGCCACCGCCGTCCCTCTGCTGCTGTTCGCGGCCGGCACGCGTCGGGTCGACCTCGCCGTGATCGGCATGCTGCAGTTCCTCACCCCCGTCCTGCAGTTCCTGATCGGGGTCGTCGTGCTGCACGAGCCGATGCCGGCGGAGCGCTGGATCGGGTTCGTCCTGGTGTGGATCGCGATCGCGGTCTTCGTCGTCGATCTGCTCCTCGCCGCACGGCGCGGCCGGCGGGACGCCCCCGCCGCGGGGCTCTGATCCCGCCCGCCCACAGGCGGAAACAGCGGTCCTGGATCGTTAACGCACCGAGATACTTGCCCCTCCTGCGCGCGGGGCGCACGCCCTAGTGTTAGAGCACCCGACTGTGGTCACCATCCACGTTCGTTTACGCAAGGGAGCATCATGAACGCACTGAAGGGCTCGCGCAGCGCGAGGATCTTCGCCGGGATCGCGCTGGTCAGCGCCTCCGCCCTCATCATCGCGGGCTGCAGCAGCACGCCGAACGCGGAGCCGTCGGACGGGGGTGGCGACAAGCCCGCCGCCGACCTGACGCTCAAGCTCGGTTCGCTGCTGCCCGCCACCGGTACGCTCGCGTTCCTGGGCGCGCCGATGGAGGCCGGCGTCCAGCTCGCCGTGGACCAGATCAACGAGGCCGACGCCGGCATCACGATCGACCTCAGCACGGCAGACGAGGGCGACCTCGACAACAAGGCCTACGAGACCTCCATCACCAACCTGCGCAACGACGGCATCACCGCCATGATCGGCGCGGCGTCCTCGAGCGTCACCAAGCTCATCCTCGACGGCAACGCGGGCGCGGACATCCTGACGGTGTCCCCGTCCAACACCTCGCCGGACTTCACGGGCATCAACCCGCTGTACTTCCGCACCGCCCCGAGCGACAACCTGCAGGGCGAGGTGCTCGGCAACGAGATCGCCGAGGACGGCCACAAGACGCTGGGCATCATCTACCAGAACGACCCGTACGGCACGGGTCTGTTCGAGGCGATCAAGGCCACGTTCGAGAGCACCGGTGGCGAGGTCGTCGCCGACGCGTCGTACAACCAGGGCGACGGTCAGTTCAACGCCCAGGTCTCGGAGATCGCCGCGGCGAAGCCGGATGCGGTCGCGGTCGTCTCCTACGACCAGTTCGCCACCATCGCGCCGCTGCTCGGCAACGCCGGGGTCGACACGGGGTCGCTGTACCTCGTCGACGGCAACCTCAAGGACTGGGGCGCGGACGTGTCCGTCAGCCTCGAGGGCTCGAAGGGCACCCGCGCCGGCGCCGAGCTGCCGCAGGACTTCCTCGACCAGCTCAACGCGGTCTGGACGGCCGAGGGCAACGACCCGATCGACGCCGTGACGTACTCGGCCGAGGCGTACGACGCCGTGGTGCTGATCGCTCTGGCCGCGCTGAAGGCCGGCTCGGTGGAGGGCCCGGACATCGCGGCGGAGATGATCACCGTCTCCGGTGGCGACGGCGACGGCGAGAAGTGCGACAACTTCGCCGACTGCGCCGCGATCATCAACGACGGCGGCACGCCGGACTACGACGGCCTCTCCGGTGAGATCACGTTCGACGAGAACAACGACCCGAAGGGCGCCGCGATCGGCGTCTACGAGTTCGACTCCGAGAACGTCACCTCGCGCATCAAGTAACGCAGCGACGACGAAGGCCCCGGATGCTTCGGCATCCGGGGCCTTCGTCGTCCGAGCGCCGGCCTCAGGCGGCGTCGGTCCCGAGGGTGCCGAGGTACAGGCCGATGACCTTCGGGTCGTTCAGCAGCTCCCGCCCGGTGCCCTCGTAGGCGTCCTTGCCCTGGTCGAGCACGTAGCCGCGGTCGCAGATCTGCAGGCACCGGCGGGCGTTCTGCTCGACCATGATCGTCGTGACGCCCGCCTTGTTGATGTCGGAGACGCGGATGAAGGCGTCGTCCTGCCGCACGGGGGAGAGGCCGGCGGACGGCTCGTCCAGCAGCAGGACCGACGGGTCCATCATGAGCGCGCGCGACATGGCCACCATCTGCCGCTCGCCGCCGGAGAGCGAGCCGGCACGCTGCTTCAGACGCTTGCCGATCTCGGCGAAGATGCTGCTGACGAACTCGAGCCGCTCCGCGAAGATCTTCGGGTTCTGGTAGAGGCCCATCTCCAGGTTCTCCTGGATGGTGAGCGACGGGAACACGTTGTTCGTCTGCGGTACGAAGGCCACACCGCGGCGCACGAGCTTGTCGGCCTTGAGGCCCACGATGCTCTCGCCCTTGACGGTGATGTCGCCCTCGCGGATGTTCACCATGCCGAAGATCGCCTTGAGGAGCGTCGACTTCCCGGCGCCGTTCGGGCCGATGATGCCGATGAGCTCACCCTGGCGGGCGACGAGGTTCGCGCCGTTGAGGATGTTCACTCCCGGCAGGTAGCCGGCGTGCACGTCCTTGAGCTCGACGACGACATCGTCGGGCCGGGCGGCGCTTTCGGCGGGGGTTGCGGTGCTCATGCCTTGTCCTCCTCGGCGGCGTCCTCGGCCTCGACCTCGGCCTCGACCTCCGTCTCGATCTGCTCGCGGATGCGCTCCGCATCGGCGTCGGAGATCACCGGGAGACGGCCGGTGACAGCACCGAGATCCACGTCCTGATGGGCACCGAGGTAGGCGTCCACGACCGCGGGGTCCTCCATGACGGTCTCCGGCGGTCCCTCGGCCACCACGCGCCCCTCGGCCATCACGACCACCCAGTCGGCGATGTGACGCACCATGTGCATGTCGTGCTCCACGAAGAGCACCGTCATGCCGAGGTCCTTGAGGTCGAGGATGTGATCGAGGAGCGACTGGGTGAGGGCGGGGTTCACCCCGGCCATCGGCTCGTCGAGCATGACGAGGCTCGGGTCGCTCATGAGGGCCCTGGCCATCTCCAGCAGCTTGCGCTGACCACCGGAGAGCGACGCCGCGAAGTCCTGCTCCTTGGCGTCGAGCTTGAAGCGCACGAGGAGCTCGTGGGCGCGCTGCTCGATCTCCTGCTCCTGCTTGCGCCAGAGGAAGGGGAACAGGCCTGCCCAGAAGCCCTCGCCGCGCTGGTCCTTCGCGCCGAGCTTCATGTTCTCCAGCACGGTCAGCAGCGACAGCGACTTGGTGAGCTGGAAGGTGCGCACCTGTCCCATGCGGGCGACCTTGAACGACGGGATGCCGGACAGGTTCTTGCCGTCGTAGGACCACGTGCCGCTGTTGGGCTTGTCGAAGCCGCACAGGAGGTTGAACAGCGTGGTCTTGCCGGCGCCGTTGGGGCCGATGAGCGCCGTGATGGCGCCGCGCGGGATCTCGAGGTGGTCGACATCGACCGCGGTGAGGCCGCCGAAGCGCCGCTGCACGGCGTCCACGACGAGGATCGGGTCGACCTTCTTGACTCCGGGGGCGGCGGGACCCGCGGCGAGGCCGGTGGTCTTCGCGCGGGGAGCGCTCTTCGCGGGCGTGACGGCCGCGTCGTTCTCACTTGACAAAGGTCATCTCCCTCTTGTTCCCCAGGATGCCCTGCGGGCGGAACACGACGATGAGCATCAGCACGATGCCGATGAGGATGTAGCGCACGACGTCGGCCTGAGCGCTCGTCATGGGCAGGTAGCCGGCCGTGGCCATCGCGGGGAGGAGCGCGCCGAGGAAGGCGAACACCACCCAGAACAGGACGGCGCCGAGCGTCGGGCCGAACACCGTGGCCGCGCCGCCGAGGAGCAGGATCGTCCACAGGAAGAACGTCAGCGATGTCGAGTAGCTGCCGGGGATGACCGCCGAGGGCAGGACGAAGACGATTCCGCCCAGGGCGCCGATCACGCCACCCACCACGAGCGCTTGCATCTTGTAGGCGAAGACGTTCTTGCCGAGTGAGCGCACGGCGTCCTCGTCCTCGCGGATGCCCTTGAGCACGCGGCCCCACGGGCTGCGCATGAGCGCCCAGACCACGAGGATCGTCAGAGCGAGGGTGAGCAGACCGAACACCCGCACCCAGAGGTCGTTGGCGTTGTAGGTCCACGGGCCGAAGCCGTACGTCCCCGGCGGGAACGGGTTCGCGTCGCGGAAGCTCTGGTGGTAGCCGGAGAGACCGCCGGCGGAGTTCGTCCAGTCCTTGAAGAGCTCGGTGACGAACATCAGGCGCACGACCTCCGCGGCCGCGATGGTCGCGATCGCGAGGTAGTCGGCGCGGAGCCGCAGGGTCGGGATGCCCAGCAGCAGGGCGAAGAGCGCGCCGCCGGTGATGCCGACGAGCACGCCCAGCCACCACGGGAAGCCGAAGGTGAGGATCGAGATCGCGTAGCCGTAGCCGCCGATCGCCATGAACGCCGCCATGCCGAAGTTGAGCAGACCCGTGTAGCCGAAGTGCACCGCGAGGCCCGTGGCCGCGAGGGCGTAGGCGATCGTCGTCGGGCTGAACAGATAGGAGGCGGTGTTGCCGAAGATGCTTCCGAAGTCCATGCGTCAGCCCAACCTTTCCTTGCGTCCGAGGATGCCCTGCGGTCGCACGAGCAGGATGATGATCAGCGCGACGAGGGCGCTGGCGTACTTGAGGTCGGTCGGCACCCCGAGCAGCGTCGAGACCTCGACGGCGAGGCCGACGATGATCGAGCCGATCAGCGCCCCGATCGCGGAGCCGAGCCCGCCGAGCGTGATGGCGCAGAACATCAGCAGCAGCATCTGCATGCCCATGTCCCACTTCACACCGGGTCGGAAGTACGCCCAGAGGATGCCGGAGATCGCCGCCAGCGTGCCGGCCAGGATCCAGACGATGCGGATGACCTTGTCCACGTCGATGCCGGAGGCGGCGGCGAGCTGCGGATTGTCGGAGATCGCCCTCGTCGCCTTGCCCGTGCGGGTGCGGGTGAGGAAGAACGCGACGCCGAGGATCACGATGATGCTCGTCGCCATGCCGATCATGTCGATGTACGACAGGGAGATCGGACCCAGGCGGATCGGCTCCGGACTCGCGCCGGGCAGCTGGTAGGTGTTGCCGCCGATGATGTACTGCAGGCCGTAGCGCAGGGCCAGCGAGAGGCCGATGCTGACGATCATGAGCTGGACGACGCCCAGACCGCGGCGCCGCAGCGGCTTCCAGATGCCGGCGTCCAGCGCCCAGCCGAGTGCGGCGCCGCCGGTGACCGCGGCGATGATCCCGGCCCACAGCGGGAGCTGCCAGAAGGAGGTGACGACGAGGGTGATCACCGCGCCCCACGTCACCATCTCGCCGTGCGCGAAGTTAGACAGCCGGGTGGTGCCGTAGATGAGCGCGGCGCCCATCGAGGCGAGCCCGAGCAGGAGCCCGAAGTTCAGGCCGCCCACCATGCGCGACAGGAGCTGATCGAGGAAGGAGACGGTCACCCGCTCGCCCTCGCCGAGGAAGAGGTTCACGATCTTCGTCCCGGTGAGCCCGAACTCCAGCTCGAACGAGGCGGTCGTGCCCGAGACGGGCTGGATCCCCTCGGGGAGCTGCGTCGCGTCGACGATCACGCCGTCCGGCAGCGTGGACTCGTCCACCGTGAGGGTGTACGTCTCCTTCTCCGGCACGTAGAGGCGCCACTTGCCCTCGGCATCGGTCTCGGTCTCGGCGTCGAAGCCGTTGCCCTCGATCGTCATCACGACGCCCTCGACGGGCTCGTCGCCGTTGGTGACGACCCCGGCGAAGTAGAAGTCGGTGACCTCCTGCCCGTCGTCCGTGGTCTCGGCGGAGGCCGCTGAGGGAGGGAGCAGGAGCGATGCCGCGAGCGCCATCAGGATTCCGAAGAAGGCGAAGGCCCAAGGGCGCTTTCGCGGTCCGGCGAGTGCTGTGGGTCCCACGCAACCTCCACTGTGAGTGCTGTCTCCGCGGGCTCGGGTCGAACCGCGGGGATGGACGACGCACTTGAGCGTAATGGGCGATCGGCGAATCACCTATCGTCTGGGCCAACGGTCCGGTAACGACAGGGCCCTGGGAATGTTCTCGGGCGTGTCTCGCTTAGAATCTCCATACGGGTCACGCCCGCGCACCGGCCGACGTCGACCACCCACTCGCACCCGGATCCGCGCCACTCGCGCAGGAGGAGATTCCATGGACCAGCACGATCCCTTCGGCTTCGTCGGACTGACCTACGATGACGTGCTGCTGCTCCCCGGGCACACCGACGTCATCCCCAGTGAGGCCGACACGTCGTCCCGGATCACCCGACGGATCTCCGTCGCGACGCCGCTGCTCTCCAGCGCGATGGACACGGTGACCGAATCCCGCATGGCGATCGCCATGGCCCGGGAGGGCGGCATCGGCATCCTGCACCGCAACCTCTCGATCGCCGACCAGGCCGCGCACGTCGACCGCGTGAAGCGCAGCGAGTCCGGCATGATCACCGACCCGATCACCACCACGCAGGACGCGACGGTGGAGGAGGTGGACGCGCTGTGCGCCAAGTACCGGATCTCCGGTCTCCCGGTCGTGGACGACGAGGGCCGCCTGGTGGGCATCATCACGAACCGGGACATGCGCTTCGTCTCCGGCTTCGAGCGTCAGAGCACGTTTGTCAAGGACGTCATGACGAGGGAGAACCTCGTCACCGCCCCGGTGGGAGTCGCGGCGGGCGAGGTCATCGCGCTGTTCGCGAAGCACCGCGTCGAGAAGCTTCCCCTCATCGATGAGGACGGCAAGCTCGCCGGACTCATCACCATCAAGGACTTCGACAAGAGCGAGAAGTACCCGCTCGCCACGAAGGACGACCAGGGCCGCCTGCGGGTGGGCGCGGCGATCGGCTTCTTCGGCGACGCGTGGGAGCGCGCCGAGGCCCTCCGCGACGCCGGCGTGGACGTGCTCGTCGTCGACACCGCCAACGGGCAGTCGCAGGGCGTGATCGACCTCGTCAAGCGCCTCAAGGCCGACGAGTCGTTCGCGCACATCGACGTGATCGGCGGCAACGTCGCCACCCGCGAGGGCGCGCAGGCGCTGGTGGACGCGGGCGTGGACGCGGTCAAGGTGGGCGTGGGCCCCGGCTCGATCTGCACCACCCGCGTGGTCGCCGGTGTCGGTGTGCCGCAGGTCACGGCCGTCTACGAGGCCTCGCTCGCGGCGCGTCCGGCGGGCGTCCCCGTGATCGCCGACGGCGGCCTGCAGTACTCGGGCGACATCGCCAAGGCGCTCGTCGCCGGTGCCGACGCCGTGATGCTCGGCTCGCTGCTCGCCGGCACGGACGAGTCGCCGGGCGAGATCGTCTTCCAGTCGGGCAAGCAGTTCAAGCAGTACCGCGGGATGGGCTCGCTCGGCGCCATGCAGACGCGTGGCAAGCAGACGTCCTACTCGAAGGACCGCTACTTCCAGGCCGACGTGCCGAGCGACGACAAGCTGATCCCGGAGGGCATCGAGGGCCAGGTCCCCTACCGCGGCCCGCTTTCCGCCGTCGCCTACCAGCTCGTCGGCGGCCTGCGGCAGTCGATGTTCTACGTCGGCGCCCGCACCATCGAGGAGCTCAAGCAGCGCGGCAAGTTCGTGCGCATCACCTCGGCCGGGCTCAAGGAGTCCCACCCGCACGACGTGCAGATCGTCGTCGAGGCGCCGAACTACAAGAAGTGATGGCGACCCCCGGTCGGGGGACGCACGAGGGGCCGGATGCGCTGCATCCGGCCCCTCGTCATCAGCGGTGCGGTCAGCCGCAGCGGTAGGTGACGCCGCCGACGTCCCAGACCCCGGGGCCGAGCTCGGCGCACGTCCCGATCACGCCGGCCAGCACGGTCGCCAGCAGGATGATGCCGATGATCGCGAAGATCGTCAGGACGGCGCCGACGATGATGCCGGCGATCGCGAGGCCCTTGGGAGCCTTCGCCTTGCCGAGCTGCACGGCGGCGATGATGCTGAGGATGAGGCCGACCGGCGGCAGCAGGAACGCCAGCACGAGGCCGATGATCGACAGCACCCGCCCCGGGGGCGACGTCGGCACGTCCTGCGCGTAGGGGGTGCCGGGCGGGGGAGCAGAGGCGGCGGGATACGGCGAGGGCGTGCTGCCGGGCGGCGGCGGGTTGTACGGCGGCGGGGCGTCGGGCGGCGGTGTATCGGTCATGATCTCTCCTCGGTTCCGGTCCGTAGCCCAGAGCGTAGCGACGGCGGAGCGGGCATGCCATCCCCCTTCCGAGACCTCGGCGCCGCGCGTACGGTGCCGGTATGTGCCGAAACATCGTGCCTCTGAACAACCTCGAGCCCGCGGCCACGGACGAGGAGTGCCGCGAAGCCGCGCTCCAGTTCGTCCGCAAGATCTCCGGGACGACGGCGCCGTCGCGGGCGAACCGCGAGGTCTTCGATCGCGCGGTGGCCGAGATCGCCGTGGCTACACGGCGGCTGCTCGACGATCTCGTGACCTCGGCACCGCCCAAGAACCGCGAGGAGCAGGCGGCGAAGAGGCGGGCGCGATCGGCGGAGCGGTACGAGGCGATCCGGCTCTACCAGGAGGAGAAGCGGGCGGCACGCGCGGGCTGAAGCGCTGCGGGCCGGGGGTGGAGCCCTGTGCCAGAATCGACGTACCCCGCTCGACTTTCCCTGCGGCCCGGTGATGAAGGCACCGCGGCCGCACCGCCGAATCCCCTCGGCAGGGAATCTCCCCAAGGAGAGCTGTACATGGCTGAGGTCCCCCCTCGCATCCTCGTCGTCGACGACGACCACGACGTCGCCCTGCTCGTGAAGACCGTCCTGGAACGGCGCGCCGGCTGCGTCGTCGATCTCGCCGACGACGGCCGATCGGCCCTCGAGAAGGCCGCGGCGGTGAAACCCGACGTCGTCGTCACCGACATCGAGATGCCGGGGCTCAGCGGTCTGGAGCTGCTCGCGGAGCTGCGGCGCCTCATGCCGACCGTGCCGGTCATCGTGATGACGGCGCACGTCTCGGTCGAGTACGCGGTGTCCGCGCTCCGGGCGCAGGCCGACGAGTTCCTCACCAAGCCGCTCGACAACGCCCGGCTCGTGGAGTCGGTCACCCGGCTCGTCGAGGAGTCCCGGCGCCGGAAGGCGGAGGCCAGGACCGGCGAGGTCGTCCTCGCGATCGGGGCGCACCCGGACGACGTCGAGATCGGCGTCGGCGGCATCCTCGCCGCGCATGCGGCCGCTGGCGACCGGATCACGATCCTCACGCTGTCCCGGGGCGCTCGCGGCGGCGACGCGGACAGCCGTCAGCACGAGTCGCTCGCCGCGGCCGAGCAGGTGGGCGCCCGGCTGTTCGTGAAAGACCTCGTCGACACCGAGATCTCGGGCGGCGGGTCGACCGTCCGCCTCATCGAGGAGGTCGTGCAGGAGATCCAGCCGACCATCGTCTACACACACTCGCACCACGACCGCCACCAGGATCACCGCGCGGTGAACGAGGCGACGATCGTCGCGACCCGCCGCGTCGGGACGGTCGCGTGCTACCAGAGCCCGTCCGCGACCATCGACTACCGCCCCACGCGCTTCGTCCGCATCGACCGCTTCCTGGACGACAAGCTGCGGCTGCTGGAGTGCTTCCAGTCCCAGGCCGCCGCGAACCGGGACTACCTCGCTCCGGAGTTCGTCACGGCCACCGCCCGCTACTGGTCGCGGTTCGGCGGCGGCGTGGCGGTCGAGCCGCTGGAGGTCGTGCGCGAGACCGCCGAGTTCATCGGCGCCCATGAACTGACCCGACGGGAGAGCTGATGACGAAGCGCGTACTGGTCACCGGAGCCGGGGGTCCCGCCGGGGTCGCGGTGATCCGCTCCCTGCTGCGACGGTCCGATCTGACGGTCTTCGCGGCCGACATGGACGGCTGGGCGAGCGGTATCTACCTCGTCCCGCCGGCGCAGCGTCGTCTGGTCCCTCCCGGGCGGGACGCGGACTTCGTGCCGGCGATCGCGCGGATGGTCGCGGAGGACGGTCTCGACCTCGTGATCTCGACGGTCGACGTGGAGCTGATCGCGCTCGCGGACCGCCGGGACGAGCTGGCCCCCGCGGTCCTCGCCGCGCCGCCCGCCGACACGCTGCACACCGCCCTCGACAAGCTCGACCTCGCGGAGCGCTGCGCGCCGACCGGTCGCGTGCCGCGCACCGTGCTCGCCGGCCCGGATGCCGCGGAGGTCGCGTGGGAGTTCCCCGTGTTCGCCAAGCCCCGGCAGGGGGCGGGCAGCCGCGGTGTGCGCCTCGTCCCCGATGCGGAGGCGCTCGCCGCCCTGCCCACGGATGAGGGCCTGATCGTGCAGGACTTCCTCCCGGGCGAGGAGTACTCGGTAGATGTGATCGCCGACGCCTCCGGTGGCGTGGTCGCCGCGGTGCCGCGCACCCGTGCCCGCGTGGACTCCGGCGTCGCGATCGCCGGCCGCACCCTCCGCGACCCCGAGCTCGAGGAGACCGCCGCCGCCATCGCGCGGGCGATCGGCCTCGTCGGCGTCGCCAACGTGCAGCTCCGCCGCGATCGGGACGGGCGGGCCGTGCTGCTCGAGGTCAACCCGCGCTTCCCCGGGGCGCTCCCGCTGACGATCGCCGCCGGGGTCGACATCCCGTCGCTCGTCGCCGACCTCTTCCTCGGCCGGGAGATCCCGGTGCAGGTCCCCTTCCGTGAGGTCGCCTCCGTGCGCTTCCTGGAGGACGTGATCGTCGAGGTCGACGACGTGCTCGTGTCGGCGCACGCCGGTCACCAGGAGGAGCTGTGAGTCATCCGGCCCTGCGCGGAGACCACCACGTCCACTCCACGTTCTCCGACGACGCGGTCTCCACCCTGGAGGAGAACGTCGCCGCGGCTGCGGCCGTCGGTCTCGACACCGTCCGTCTCGTCGACCATGTGCGGCAGACCACGACCTGGGTGCCGGAGTACCTCGCCGCCGTCCGCGGCCTGCTCGTCCCGGACGGATTGACGGTGCTCACCGGCGTCGAGGCGAAGATCCTCGACGCCTCGGGCGCGCTCGACATCCCGGCGCTTCCGGCGGGCATCGACCGGATCCTCATCGCCGATCATCAGTTCCCCGGCGTGGACGGGCCGCTCGGACCCACCGCAGTCCGCGAGCGCATCGCCGCGAGCTGGTCGCAGGCCGACGTCCTCGACCAGTTCGTGGACGCCGTCATCGCCACCATGCGCCGCCATCCGGGCAACCAGCTCGCGCACTGCTTCTCGATCCTGCCGAAGATCGGTCTCGCGGAGGAGGACCTCGGGGACGAGCGCCTCGGCGCGTGGGCGCGAGCCGCCGCGGAGACGGACACGCTCGTCGAGGTCAACGAGAAGTGGGTGTGCCCCGGCGCGGAGGCGCTGAACGCCCTGGAGCGCGCGGGTGCCGACATCGTGGCCTCCACCGACAGCCACGTGGCCGCAGACGTCGGCCGGTACTCCCGCATCGTCCCGCTGCTCACCGGGACGGAAGGACGCTGATGCCCGAACTGACCTGGATCGAGACGGTCGTCGTCGTCATCCTCCTGCTCTGCGTGCTGATCGGCACGCTCCCGGTCGTCAACACCGGTCTGCAGTTCCTCATGCTGCCGCTGCACGCCTTCCGCAATCACTACGGCAAGGCCGCTCCGTACCACCCGAACGTGGCCGTGGTCATCCCGGCATGGAACGAAGGGCTCGTCATCGGCCCCGCGATCGAGCGGCTGCTCCAGCTCGAGTACCCCGCCGAGCGCCTCCGGGTGTTCGTCGTCGACGATGCGTCCACGGACGACACCCCGGCGATCGTGCAGCAGAAGGCGGCGACCTATCCGGGGCGGGTCGTGCACCTGCGGCGCGAGAAGGGCGGCGAAGGCAAGGCGCACACGCTGAACCATGGCCTCGACGTCGTGCTCGCCGACCCGTGGACCGAAGCGGTGCTCATCATGGACGCCGACGTGATCTTCGCGCGGGACTCCCTGCGCAAGCTCACCCGGCACCTCGCGGACGAGGAGGTCGGGGCCGTCACGGCCTACATCGCGGAGGGCAGCAGGGACCGCAACTACCTCACCCGGTTCATCGCGATCGAGTACGTCATCGGCCAGCTCTCGGCACGGCGCACGCAGAACGTCGGGGGCGCGATCGCCTGCCTCGCCGGGGGCGCCCAGCTGCATTCCCGCGCGAACCTCGAGGCGATCGGCGGACGCATCCCGACGGGCACGCTCGCCGAGGACACCATGACGACTTTCGAGAGTCAGCTCCACGGCCGCCGGATGGTGTTCGAGCCGCACGCCGTGGTGCTCGCCGAGGAGCCGCGGACGATCGACAGTCTGTGGAAGCAGCGGCTGCGCTGGGCGCGCGGCAACGTGCAGCTCACCTCGATCTACAAGAAGCTCTGGTTCCGTCCGAGCCGCGACCACAACCTGGGCAGCATCCCCTTCGGGTTGGCCTGGTTCACGATCCTGCTGATGCCGGCGCTCCTGCTCCTCGCCGCCACCGCGATGATCGTCCTCCTGCTCCTGCACAGCGACGTCGCGGAGTTCGTCTTCCGGTTCATGTGGATCGCCGCGGCGGCCATCTACATCTTCTCGATGCTCTACTCCGTGCAGCTCGATCCGCGCATCGGGCGGCAGTCCTGGCGCGAGGCGATCATGTTCCCGGGCCTCGGGGCGCTCATCCTCATGGCTCTGGCGCTGTTCCCGTGGGCGCTGGACGGCCTGATCGGCGCTGCCGGGCAGGAACCGACCGAGCAGACGCACGTGCTGTGGCTGCTGGCCTTCGCCCTGTGGGGGCCGGTGTCGATGCTCGGCATCTGGCTCGCGCGGGCCGTCGAGCCCTTGCCGGGCGGCCGCTTCTTCGCAGGGCTGCTGCTCTACATCTGCGGCTACGGATCGCTGCTGTGCGCGATCACCGCCGACTCGTACCTCAAGGAGTGGCGTCGCGCGGACGCCTCCTGGATCAAGACCGAGAAGATCGGACGGGTCGACTCATGACCGACGCACCATCGCACGACGCCGAGGTGGAGGAGATCGCGGCCGACGCCCGGAAGGAGCGCCGCCTCATCCCGCAGGCGCTCATCTCCCTCGCCGTCGTGGTCGTGATCGTGGTCGTCCGAGAGCTGCTCCTGCGATGACCGGACGGCCGCTCGCCCTGATCGTCGAGGATGCTCCGGATCAGGCGACCCTCCTGGGGCGGTACCTCGACAGGGAGGGCTTCGACGTGTTCGTCGCGCCCGATGCGGAGTCTGCCATCGCCGCCTTCCCGGACATCGATCCCCAGGTCGCCGTCCTGGACCTGCTGCTCCCCGGCATCTCCGGGCAGACCTGCTGCCGCCTGATCCACGAACGCTATCCGGAGTGCTTCCTCATCGTCAGCTCGGTGCTGGACGTCGCGGAGTACCCGCCGGCGGACGCGGCCCTGCCGAAGCCAATCACCGGGGCCGACCTGCATCGCGCTGTGGAACGGGTCCCACGATGAGGGCGACACCGCTGGAGCGCGCCGAGAACCGCTGGTACCGGGTCGTCGACAACCCGAACCCGATCGTCAAGCAGATCCCGACGCTCGTTGCCGCCGCGATCGCAGGCGTGATGACCTGGGCCATCCCCAGCCTGCCGTTCACCGATATCACCCTCGCCCTGGCCGGCCTGGCGATCGTCCTCGTCGCGACGCTCCACGCCGGAGTGCTCAGCGCGTTGCACATCCGGGAGGGCTGGATCGTGCTCCTGGTCCCGATGGTCGACATCCTGGGACTGGGGCTCTTCCGCGCGGGGACGGGAGGCGCGGCCTCGCTCTTCAGCTCGCTCGTGCTGCTCCCCGTGATCTGGATCGCGGCGGCGCCCGGCATCCGCTGGGTCTTCGTCGTCGGCGCGTTCACGTCGCTCGCGCTGCTGATCCCCTACGTCATCGAACCGCCGACGAACGCGGTCGTGTGGCTCCGCGGCGTCGTCGGCCCTCTCGTCTTCGCGGCTGTCGCGGCCGTGGTGAACGAGCTCTCGCGGCAGCAGCGCCTGCGGGTGCAGCAGGCGGAGGAGCTGGTCACGGAGCGGACCAAGGCGCTGTCCGAGAACGTCTCGATGATCGTGCAGCTGCGACAGAAGGAGCACGAGTACCGCGTGCTGCTCGACTCGTTCGAGGGCCTGTGGGCGTCGATCACCGCGCAGGCCGTGATCGGCACCGATCGCGAGGGGCGCGTCACGGCGTGGAACCCCGGGGCCGTCCGCCTGCTCGGGCTCTCTCATGACGAGGCTCTCGACGACGTGCGCGTCGACCGCTTCTTCTCGTCGTCGGCATTGGTCATGCTGGCCGAGGACACCGCCGCGCGCGAAGGGGACGCGGGGGCGGCGAGCGATCCGACCGCGCGCACCGGCGTCTCGGACGGCCTCTGCGAGCTCTTCGCCCAGGCGGACGCCGGGCATACCGTCGACGGAGACATCGAGGTCAGGACCGCGGGCGGTACGACGGTACCCGCCCGGGTGACCGTGACGCCGCACAAGGATCCGTCCGGCGCGCAGCAGGGCTACCTGTTCGTGCTCACCGATGAGACGAGAGCCGTCGAGGTCGCGCGCATGAAGGACGAGTTCGTGGGGATGATCTCCCATGAGCTGCGGACGCCGCTGAGCGCGATCATCGGCTTCCTCGACCTGCTGCAGAACGATCCGGGTCAGCCGCTGACGGAGGATCAGCAGGAGTTCGTCGGCATCATCGAGCGCAACGCGAAGCGCCTGCTGAACCTCGTCGGCGACCTGCTCTTCACGGCGCAGGTGGAGTCGGGGCGCTTCCCCCTGGAACGAGACGAGGCGGACGTCGCGGCGCTCGTGCGTTCGGCCGTGGCCTCGGCGGGACCGCACGCGCAGCGCGAGGGGATCGAGCTGGACCTGCAGGTCGGCGACGAGCCGATCCCGCTGCTCGTCGATCCCGGACGCCTCGGGCAGGCGGTGGACAACCTCCTCTCGAACGCCATCAAGTTCACCCCGCGCGGGGGTCGCGTGACGGCCGCCGTGCGTCGCCTCGACGGCGGAGTGCAGGTCGCCGTCGCCGACACCGGGGTCGGGATCCCGCAGGACGAGCAGCGCATGCTCTTCACCCGGTTCTTCCGGGCCTCGACGGCCACGCGCAACGCCGTGCCGGGGGTGGGGCTGGGGCTCACGATCACGCGCGCGATCGTGCTGGCCCACGGCGGATCGATGGACGTGACCAGCGCGGAGGGGGTGGGCACCGAGTTCCGGTTCTTCCTCCCGGCGGCTCCCAAGACCGAGGTGCTGCAGACGCTCAGCCGCGCGGACTGATAGCCTGGTCGGCTCGCTGTCCGCGGGCGGAAGGACGGCCACGCCTGTGGGGTACATCGACGCATCCGGGATATCGCTGACGCTTCCCGATGGCAGACCGCTTCTCGACGAGGTGTCGTTCCGTGTCGGGGCGGGCTCGACGAGTGCTCTCATCGGACCGAACGGTGCCGGGAAGACGACGCTGCTGCGGATCATCCGCGGTGAGCAGCCGGCCGACGACGGGGTGGTGACCATCGACGGCGGCCTCGGCGTCATGGACCAGTTCGTCGGTCACGGCGAGCCGGGCCAGACCGTGCACGAGCTGCTCGTGCGGGTGGCTCCGACGCGCCTCCGTGGCGCCGCGGAAGCGCTGGAGACCGCGGAGAACGCCCTCATCGATCGCGACGAGCACGACACCCAGATGGCCTACGCCTCCGCGATCGCCGAGTACGCGGACGCCGGCGGCTACGAGCACGAGACGGTGTGGGATCAGTGCACCGTGGCCGCACTCGGCGTGCCGTTCGAGCGGGCGCGCCACCGCGAGCTCACCTCCCTCTCCGGCGGCGAGCAGAAACGGCTCGCCCTGGAGGCGCTGCTCCGCGGCCCGGACGAGGTGCTCCTGCTCGACGAGCCGGACAACTACCTCGACGTGCCGACCAAGCGGTGGCTCGAGGAGCGCCTGCGCGCCACCGACAAGACGGTGCTGCTGGTCTCGCACGACCGCGAGCTCCTCGCCAGGGCCGCCGATCGGCTGATCACGCTGGAGCCCGGCGCGGCGGGATCGACGGCGTGGGTGCACGGCGGGAGCTTCGCCACCTATCACCAGGCGCGCAGCGATCGGATGGACCGGCTCGACGAGCTGCGCCGGCGATGGGACGAGCAGCACGAGAAGCTCCGCGTCCTCGTCGCGAACCTGAAGGTCAAGGCATCCGCCAACGACGGCTTCGCGTCCCGCTACCAGGCGGCGCAGACGCGGCTGCGGAAGTTCGAGGAGGCGGGCCCGCCGGAGGAGCGGCCCCCGGCGCAGGAGTTCGACATGCGCCTCCGCGGCGCGAGGACCGGCAAGCGGGCCGTCGTCGCGGACCGGCTGGAGCTGACCGGCCTCATGCGTCCGTTCGACACCGAGATCTGGTACGGCGACCGGGTCGGCGTCCTGGGCTCGAACGGCTCGGGCAAGTCGCACTTCCTGCGGCTGCTGGCCCGCGGCGGCACCGACCCGGATCCGTCTCTGGGGCACGTGACCGCGGTCGCGGAGGAGCTCAGCCCCGTCGCGCACACCGGTCGTGCGGTGCTCGGCGCCCGCGTGGTACCGGGACTCTTCGCGCAGACCCATGCGCATCCGGAGTTCGTCGGCCGCACGCTGCTGGAGATCCTGCACCGGGGAGACGACCTCCGCGACGGCATGCCCCGCGACGCGGCGAGCTCGGCTCTGGACAGGTACGGCCTCGTCCGCCAGGCCCAGCAGCCGTTCGAATCGCTCTCCGGGGGACAGCAGGCGCGGTTCCAGGTGCTCCTGCTCGAGCTGTCCGGCGCGACCCTGCTCCTCCTCGACGAGCCCACCGACAACCTCGACCTGGAGTCGGCCGAGGCGCTGGAGGAGGCGCTCGGACGCTTCGAGGGCACCGTGGTGGCGGTCACGCACGACCGGTGGTTCGCGCGCTCCTTCGACCGGTTCCTCGTGTTCGGCACGGACGGCGAGGTCTACGAGTCCGATGAGCCGGTGTGGGACGAGCGGCGGGTGGCGCGTGCGCGCTGACGGCCGCGGCGGCCGCCGGGCGCCGGGTAGGCTGGACGGGTGACCATGGAGATCGAGCTCGGCCGAGGAAAGCGCGCGCGTCGCGCGTACACGTTCGACGACATCGCGGTGGTGCCCTCGCGGCGCACGCGCAACCCGGAGGACGTGTCCACCGCGTGGACGATCGACGCCTTCGGCTTCGAGATCCCGGTGCTCGGTGCGCCGATGGACTCGGTCGTCAGCCCGCGCACCGCGATCATGCTCGGGCAGCTCGGCGGTCTGGGGGTGCTCGACCTGGAGGGGCTTTGGACCCGCTACGAGGACCCGGAGCCGCTGCTCGCCGAGATCGCGGGCCTCGCGGAGGACCGCGCGACCGTGCGCATGCAGGAGCTCTACTCCGAGCCCATCAAGCCCGAGCTCATCACCCGCCGCCTCGCCGAGATCCGGGAGGCGGGCGTCACCGTCGCCGGATCCCTCACCCCGCAGCGCACGCAGGAGTTCTACGACACGGTCGCCGCGGCCGGGGTCGACCTGTTCGTCATCCGGGGGACGACCGTCTCCGCGGAGCACGTGTCGAGCGTGGCGGAGCCGCTGAACCTCAAGAAGTTCATCTACGACCTCGATGTGCCGGTGATCGTCGGCGGAGCGGCGACCTACACGGCGGCCCTGCACCTCATGCGCACCGGCGCCGCCGGCGTGCTCGTGGGCTTCGGCGGCGGAGCCGCATCGACCACCCGCGCCACCCTCGGCATCCACGCGCCCATGGCGACGGCGGTGTCCGATGTGGCCGCGGCGCGGCGCGACTACCTCGACGAATCGGGTGGACGCTACGTGCACGTGATCGCCGACGGCGGCGTCGGCACCTCGGGTGACATCGTGAAGGCGCTCGCCATGGGCGCCGACGCGGTCATGCTCGGTGTCGCCCTGGCCCGTGCCACGGACGCCCCCGGCCAGGGGTTCCACTGGGGTCCCGAGGCGCACCACCCCAAGCTCCCGCGCGGACGACGCGTCGAGGTGGGCGGCATCGGCACGCTGGAGGAGATCCTCTACGGCCCCGCGCCCGTCGCCGACGGCACCGCGAACCTCATCGGCGCGCTGCGCAAGTCGATGGCCACCACCGGATACTCCGACCTCAAGGAGTTCCAGCGGGTGGAGGTCGTGCTGGCCCCGTACGAGGCCTGAGGTCTCCGCATCACCGTGACCGCTCCTGCTCTGTTCCCGCCGACCCTCCGTGAGGTCATGCTGCGGGGACGCTGGATCGCGATGCTGCTGCTGTGTCTCGTCGTCGCCGGGGTGTTCGCCTGGCTCGGTCAGTGGCAGCTGGAGCGGGCGATCGAGACCGATCCTCCGGCGCCGGGGGCTACCGAGCAGGTCCGACCGCTCGATGACGTCGTCGCGCCGGGGGAGTACCTCCCCGAGCCTCTCGTCGGGCAGCGCGTGGAGACCGAGGGCGCCTGGGTCCCCGGTGACTTCCTCGTCGTGGGCAGCCGCTTCAACGACGGCGCCGAGGGGTACTGGGTCACCGGTCAGCTCCGCGTCGACGAGCGTGTGTCGTTGGCGGTGGCGATCGGCTGGGCACCGGATCGCGAGGCCGCCGATGCCGCGGTGGAGCGCCTCGAAGCCGAGGCGGACGGCGGCGTGGTCCCCGTCGCCGGTCGCATCATCTCGGATGAGGGGCCGGCGGTGCCTCCACGCTCGGATCCGGAGCAGATGGACCGGATGTCGCCGGCCGCTCTCCTGAGCCGCTGGCACGACACCGAGCAGCTCGACGTCTACCGTCCCTACCTGGCCGCCACGACCGCGACCGCGGGACTCGTCGACATCGCCTCCCCCGCGCCTGACGAGCAGTCGCCGGTCAACTGGCTCAACGTGTTCTACGCCGCCGAGTGGGTCATCTTCGCCGGCTTCGCGTTCTACCTCTGGTACCGCCTGGCGAAGGATGCCTGGGAGCGCGAGGTGGAGGAGTTCGAGGACGCCGAGGGGGCAGCGGCCCTCTGAGCGCTGTTGCGCATCCGCGCGGCGGACGCTGCGCTTCTGCGCGCCGAGAGGGCTCCGTGTGAACCTTCGTCAGGGGGTGTCGCGGCCATTCGGTGAGCGCTCGATGACCAATGGGAAAACTCCGTTGAGGATGTCCGAACCGCTCCGTAAGCTCGCTCCATGTGCGCACGCTGGGAGTTCCCGATGTGTGCGATGACAGCGTCCTGAACAGCGCCGGAACACGATCGAGGAGACAGCACCGATGATGTCCGCTCCTGAGCACGGGGAGACCCTGACCCCCGTCTCGCACCGCAGAATCCGAGGGCGCGTGGGCGCTCTCGCCGCGACGTGCGTCGCCGCCCTGAGCCTCGGCTCGCTGGTGGCCGCGCCCGCGTCGGCGAACACCGAGGGCACCGGGGTGGTGATCAACGAGGCCTACCTGTCCGGAGGCAGCGCGGGGGCGGCGTTCACGAACAAGTTCGTGGAGCTGTACAACCCGACGACGGCGCCCGTCACCCTCGACGGCCTGTCCCTGCAGTACCGCTCCGCGGCGGGGACCGGCGCCTTCAACGGCGTCGCGCCGCTGAAGGGCACGATCCCCGCGGGGGGTTACTTCCTTGTGCAGGGGAACAGCAACGGCACCAACGGTGCTGCGCTGCCCACGCCCGATGCCACCACCACCCTGAGCCCGAGCGGCACCAACGGCACCCTGGCGCTCGTCGAGGGCACCGCAGCGGTGACGCTCACCCCCGGGTCGACGGTGGGCGTGGACGGCGTGATCGATCTCCTGGGCTACGGCAGCTCGAACACCTTCGAGACGGCTGCCGCCGCCGCCCCCTCGAGCAACACCGACGTCCGCTCGCTGAACCGCACCGCGGGTGCCGACAAGGACGACAACAAGGCGGACTTCGCGCTGTCGGCGACCATCACCCCGCAGAACTCCGGCGGCACCGACCCCGGCACCGACCCGGGCGAGGAGCCGGGGACGGAGCCCACGACCGCCACGATCGCTGAGGTCCAGGGCACCGGCGACGTCTCGCCGCTCGCCGGACAGCGCGTCCGCGTCGAGGGCGTCGTCACCGCCGACCATCGCACCGGCGGCTACAAGGGCATCGTGATCCAGACGCAGGGCTCGGGTGGCGACGACGACGCGACCCCCGGCGCCTCGGACGGGGTGTTCGTCTTCCTGAACGCGCTCGCGCCCACGCTCGAGATCGGCGACCTCGTCTCGGTGACCGGCACCGTGAGCGAGTACTTCGGACAGACCCAGATCGCTCCCGCCGCGGTCGCCGACGTCTCGGTCGTCACGGCCGGTGTGGGCGTGCCCGCCCTCACACCGCTCCCCGACACCGTGCGCGGTGCCGACCGCGAGCAGTACGAGAACATGTACGTCGCCCCGACCGGCACGTACCGGCTCGCGTCGAGCCACCAGCTCTACAACTACGGGGCGCTGTGGCTGAACGCCGGCGACGACCTCAACGTCAAGAGCACCGAGACCACGCGTCCCGGGGCCGACGCCGCCGCCATCGCGGCCGAGAACCGCGCCAACCGCATCCTGCTCGACGACGCCTGGTCCATCCAGGTGACCAACAACGGCCACCCGGGCCAGCAGCCGTACTTCACGGAGGACACGGTGGTCCGCAACGGCGACACCGTCGACTTCGGGTCCAACGGCTACGTGCTCCAGTGGGGCTTCGACGACTGGCGGCTGCAGCCGGTCGTCCCGATCGACGACGCCTCCCCGGCGGAGCGCAAGGTCACCTTCGAGGCGACCAACCCGCGTCCCGAGAAGGCCCCGGAGGTGGGCGGTGACGCGCAGGTGGCGTCGTTCAACGTCTACAACTACTTCACGACGCTGAAGAGCGAGAACGCCGACGCCCGCGGCGCGGCGAACGCCGCCCAGTTCGCGATCCAGAAGTCCAAGATCGTCTCGGCCATCAACGGCCTCGACGCCGAGATCGTGGCGCTCATGGAGATCGAGAACTCGGTCAAGCTGGGCAAGCCCGTCGACACCGCCCTGAAGGACCTCGTCGGCGGTCTCAACGCCGACGCGGGCTCCGACGTGTGGGACTACGTCCGCACGCCGAAGGCCCTGCAGGACCCGGCGACGACGGACTACATCACCAACGCGATCATCTTCAAGAAGGACGCCGTGAGCACGGTGGGCGACAGCGCCACCGTCACCGACGAGTCCGTGTGGGGCAACGCCCGCGAGCCGATCGCGCAGGCGTTCGACATCGACGGCCGCGTCGTCACCGTCGTCGCCAACCACCTGAAGTCGAAGTCCCCGCCGCAGGGCGCCGGCGCGGAACCCGCCGACGGCCAGGGCTTCTTCAACGCCGACCGGGTGAAGCAGGCGCAGGCCATCCTCGCCTTCACGGACGAGCTGGCCGAGAGCAGCGGCAGCAGCGACATGCTGCTGATCGGCGACTTCAACGCCTACGGACAGGAAGACCCGATCGACGTGTTCACGTCGCAGGGGTGGAGCGACCTGGCCGCCGACAAGGCCGCAGGGCAGTACACGTACACGTTCGACGGGGAGCTCGGCTCGCTCGACCACGTGATCGCGTCGCCGTCGCTCGTCCCCTCGATCACGGGCGCCGGTGTGTGGGGCATCAACTCGCCGGAGTGGAGCGACCGCGGATACGCGTTCGGCGCCACCGAGGAGGGCACCCCGTACCGGTCCAGCGACCACGACCCGATCATCGTCGGCGTCTCCTCGGAGATCCCGCCGGTGAACATCGACGTCGTGACGGTGAACGACTTCCACGGCCGTATCGAGGCGGACGGGGCCGCGGCGGGTGCCGCGGTGCTCGCGGGCGCGGTGCAGCAGTTCCGCGCGGCGAACCCGAACACGATCTTCGCCGGAGCCGGCGACCTGATCGGGGCGTCGACGTTCACCTCGTTCATCAACGATGACAACCCCACGATCGACGCGCTCAACGCCGCCGGTCTGGACGTGAGCGCTGCGGGCAACCACGAGTTCGACCAGGGCTGGGAAGACCTGCGCGACCGGGTGCAGGAGCGTGCGGACTGGGAGTACATCTCCTCGAACGTGTTCCTCACCGAGACCGGTGAGCCCGCGCTCGCCCCGGCCTGGGTCAAGGAGCTCGACGGGGTGCGCGTGGGCTTCGTGGGCGCCGTCACGGAAGACCTCGACTCGCTCGTCTCGCCTGAAGGCATCGCGGATCTCGAGGTGCGCAGCATCGTCGACTCCGTGAATGCCGTGGCCGACGACCTGCGCGACGGTGACCCCGCGAACGGCGAGGCGGACGTCGTCATCCTGCTCGTGCACGAGGGCGCGGAGAGCACCGCGCTGTCCGCGATCACCGAGGACTCGCCGCTGGGCGAGATCGTCTACGGTGTCGACGACGACGTGGATGCGATCGTCTCGGCGCACACGCACCTCGCCTACAACCACGTCATCGACGGCCGGCCGGTCGTCTCGGCGGGGCAGTACGGCGAGAACCTCGGCCTCATGAACATCCAGGTCGACCCGAAGACGAAGGAGCTGCTCTCGATCACCAACGAGATCAAGCCCCTCACGTCCGCAGGCAAGCCGCTGTACCCGGCGGTGCCGGAGGTGCAGGCCATCGTCGACAAGGCGAAGGCGGAGGCCGACGTGCTGGGTGCCGTGAAGGTGGGCGACATCACCGCCGACTTCAACCGCGCGCGGCAGTCCAACGGCTCGGAGAACCGCGGTGGCGAGTCCACCATCGGCAACTTCGTCGCCGACGTGCAGAAGTGGTCCACGGGTGCGGACATCGCGCTCATGAACCCGGGTGGCATCCGTGCCAACCTGACCTACGCGTCGAGCAACGCCGAGGATCCCGACGGCAACGTCACCTACCGGGAGGCGGCGACCGTCCAGCCGTTCGCCAACACCCTGGTCACGCTGACCCTCACCGGGACGCAGCTGAAGGGCGTGCTGGAGGAGCAGTGGCAGCCGGCCGGATCGGCGCGACCGTTCCTCAAGCTCGGCGTCTCGGAGGGTCTGGTCTACACCTACGATCCGACGGCGGCCGCGGGTTCGCGGATCACCTCGATCACGCTGAACGGCACCGCGATCGACCCGAATGGGGAGTACACGGTGGCGGCGAACTCCTTCCTCGCGGCGGGCGGCGACAACTTCGCCACCTTCAAGGAGGGGGCGGGCAAGCGGGACACCGGCAAGATCGACCTCCAGTCCATGGTCGACTGGTTCGACGCGAACAAGACGGCCTCGCCGGACCTCGCCCAGCGCGCGGTCGGTGTGACCGTGAGCCCGGCGGACGCCGACGGCTACCGCGCGGGCGACCAGGTGACGGTGTCGCTCTCCTCGCTGGCGTTCAGCGGTGGCGAGGCGGCCCCGGGAGCGGTCACGCTGTCGCTCGGCGACACCCAGCTCGCGGCCGGCACGGTCGACCCGACCATCGTGGACACCTTCGACGAGGGTGGCCGCGCCACCCTCACCTTCACGGTGCCGTCCGGGGTGTTCGGCGAGCAGCAGCTCACGGTCGAGGTCCCGGCGACGGGCACGACGGTGCAGGTGCCGTTCACGATCGCCGGCGAGGAGGAGTTCGCGGGGACCATCGCGCTCGGCTCCTCGAAGGTGGCCGCAGGCAAGAAGCTCGACGTCACGGGCAAGGGATACCAGCCCGGGGAGACGGTCACGGTCGAGCTCCGGCCGAAGAAGGGCCAGGGCGTCCAGGTGGGCACGGTGCAGGTCCGGCAGGACGGCACGTTCAGCACCTCGGTGACGGTGCCGAAGAACGCCCAGCCCGGGAAGTACACCGTCGCGGTGGCGCAGGCGGACGGGGACGAGGCCACGGCCTCCGTCACCGTCAACCGCGCCGGCGGCATCGGCGGGATCATCAAGGACATCGTCGACTGGCTGTGGGACCTCCTGACCGGATGGTTCTGATGCCGATCGGTGGATGACGAGGCGGAGGCCGTCGGGGCGACCCGGCGGCCTCCGTCGTTCCCGCGGGGTCGGGGTGTCGCCCGCCGACGACTAGACTGGGGGAATGCCCGAACCGAAAGTCGCCAGCTTTCCGGCGATCCGCGGTGCGCTGAAGTTCTACCAGATCGCGTCGATCATCACGGGAGTCATGCTGCTCCTGCTGCTCGCCGAGATGGTGCTGAAGTACACGCCGATCCACCTCGAGCTCTTCGCCGGAGGATCGGGCGGGCCGCTCTGGTTCGCCGGCGTCATCGCGGGGCCGGACTGCCAGTGGTGGTCGCTGTTCGCGCCGTGGACGAACTCGTGCGAGATGACCTCCCTCGGGGACGGCTTCAACATCTCGCTGTTCATCCTCGTCGCCCACGGCTGGTTCTACGTCGTCTATCTCTTCGCGTGCTTCCGCATGTGGAGCCTGATGCGCTGGCGCTTCCCGCGGTTCATCCTGCTCGCGCTCGGCGGCGTCGTGCCGCTGCTGTCGTTCTTCATGGAGGCGGTCGTCGCCCGTGAAGTCAAGACCTATCTCGCCACCCGAGAGGCCGCCGAGGCCTCCGCGATCGCCCCGGAAGGTGTCCGTTGACCGAACAGTCCGAGACCCAGCAGCGCCCCGCGCTCGTCGTCGACTTCGGCGCGCAGTACGCGCAGCTCATCGCCCGCCGCGTGCGCGAGGCCGGGGTCTACAGCGAGATCGTGCCGCACACCGCCACGGCGGAGGAGATCGCCGCGAAGAACCCCGTCGCGATCATCCTCTCCGGCGGCCCCTCGTCGGTGTACGAGGAGGGCGCGCCGAAGCTCGACCCGTCGGTCTTCGACCTCGGCGTCCCCACGCTCGGCATCTGCTACGGCTTCCAGTACATGGCCCAGACCCTCGGCGGCGAGGTCGCGCACACCGGCCTCCGTGAGTACGGCGCCACGGATGCGGTCATCTCGGGTGACGGCGGCACCCTGCTCAGCGGGCAGCCGACCGAGCAGAACGTGTGGATGAGCCATGGCGACCAGGTGGCGAAGGCGCCCGAAGGCTTCGAGGTGCTCGCGACGACGGAGGCGACGAAGGTCGCCGCCTTCGCGAATGAGGAGCGCGGGTTCTACGGCGTGCAGTGGCACCCGGAGGTCAAGCACTCCGACCACGGCCAGCGCGTGCTGGAGAACTTCCTCCACAAGGGCGCGGGCCTCGCGTCCGACTGGAACCCCGACAACGTGATCGCCGAGCAGGTCGAGCGCATCCGCGAGCAGGTCGGCGACGCCCGGGTCATCTCGGCGCTGTCCGGCGGCGTGGACTCCGCCGTGTCGACCGCTCTCGTGCACAAGGCCATCGGCGACCAGCTCACGGCCGTCTTCGTCGACCACGGGCTCCTCCGCAAGGGCGAGCGCGAGCAGGTCGAGAAGGACTACGTCGAGTCCACCGGCGTTCGACTCATCACGGTCGACGCCGCGGAGACGTTCCTCGGTCACCTCCAGGGGGTGACCGACCCGGAGGAGAAGCGCAAGATCATCGGCCGCGAGTTCATCCGCGCGTTCGAGAAGGTGCAGCTCGACCTCGTCGAGGAGGCGAAGGCCGACGGCGGTGCCCCGGTGAAGTTCCTCGTGCAGGGCACGCTCTACCCGGACGTGGTGGAGTCGGGTGGCGGTGCGGGCACGGCCAACATCAAGTCGCACCACAACGTGGGCGGTCTTCCGGACGACCTCGACTTCGAGCTCATCGAGCCGCTGCGGGCCCTCTTCAAGGACGAGGTCCGCGCGATCGGCCGCGAGCTCGGCATCCCCGAGGCGATCGTCGGACGGCAGCCGTTTCCGGGGCCCGGCCTCGGCATCCGGATCATCGGTGAGGTCACCGCTGACCGTCTCGAGATCCTGCGTGAGGCCGACGCCATCGCCCGCGAGGAGCTGACCAAGGCCGGCCTCGACCAGGAGATCTGGCAGTGCCCGGTCGTGCTCCTCGCCGACGTGCGCTCGGTGGGCGTGCAGGGCGACGGCCGCACCTACGGCCACCCGATCGTGCTGCGTCCGGTCTCCAGTGAGGACGCGATGACGGCCGACTGGACCCGCCTGCCCTACGACGTGCTCTCGAAGATCTCGAACCGGATCACCAACGGCGTCCGCGACGTCAACCGGGTCGTGCTCGACGTCACGTCGAAGCCGCCGGGGACGATCGAGTGGGAGTAGGGGGCACGATGCCCCCGGTCTCGGCGCCGGATCTCCCGGACGCCGAGTACCTGGTGCTGTCCAGCCGCCTGATCCCGGGTCTGGACGGCGGCTACACGATCGCCACGCTCGCGCGCGCCCGGATGCTCGCTGCTGCGGGCGCGGGGGACGGCGCCGGTCCGCAGCTGCTGACCTTCGATCCGGGGACGATCGCCGACCACGCCGAGCACCGCCGCGTCTTCGCGGAGCGCGGTGCGCTCACCGATCCCGGCCGACTGCGCAACCTCTTCGACGAGGCCGTGGCACCGCAGGGCGGAGCCGCCGCCTGGCTGCGAGACGCCGCCGATGCCGCAGTGACGGCGGACCCTGACGGGGAATACCGCGTGCTCGCGGATCCCGTGGGACGGCCTTTCGCAGCCCTCCCCGTCATTCCCGGCAACCCGGATTGGCACCTCACGGACGAGCCTGTCCTCGTCTACGACGAGAGCGGAGCGGTCGTCGGCGCCCTGCATGGCTTCCGCGGACTCTACGGCGCCTGGCTGGCCCACATCACGGCGGCACTGGGGGAGCGCCCGATCGTCGTGATCTGCGAGTCCCGCCAGCTCGGAGAACTGATCGCCGACTGGCGCGACCCGCGCGTGCGCATCCTGCACCCCATCCACACCATGCACGTGGAGGCGCCCTACACTCCCGACGCCGGCCTGAACACGCTTTGGACGCGCTGGTTCCGCCTGGCCGACCGCTTCGATGCGGTCATCTGGCCGACGGCTACGCAGCGGGACGACGTCGTGGCGCGGTTCGGTGAGGCCGCCAACCACGTCGTGGTGCCGAACCCCATCGCGCCGGTCGAGCGCCGTGACGACCTGCGCGAGGAGGGCCTCGTGGTCGTGCTGGGTCGGCTCGCGGCCGGCAAGCGCATCGACCATTCCATCCGCGCTTTCGTCGAGGCGGACGTGCCGGGCTCCCGGATGGAGATCTGGGGCACGGGAGCAGAGCAGGAGCGGCTGGCGGCACTGATCGCCGAGCTCGACGCCGCAGACCGCGTGCATCTCTGCGGCTACACCGACGATCCCGCCACCGTGCTCGACCGGGCGTCCGTGCTGGTCACCTCCACCGCGTTCGAAGGGCAGCCGCTCGGCATCGTGGAGGCGCTCCTGCACGGCACCCCGGTGGTGTCCTACGACGTGCGGTACGGCATCCGCGATGTTCTCGGCGCGGGCGGCGGCGTTCTCGTCCCCGCGGGAGACATCGGTGCGCTGGGCGCTGCACTGCGGGAACTGCTGACCGACCCGGGCCGTCTGGCGGCGCTGCGTGTCGAGGCGCCGGCCGTCGCTGCCGCGTGGAGTCCCGAGCGCTCCGTGGATGCACTGGTCGCGACCATCGCCGCCGCGGTGCAGGCTCCGTCGCGGCGCCGCTGAACCCGACCGTCGCGACCGCCGGGAGGTCGCGACGACCCCCCCCCGGCGGTCGATGGCGTCATCGCGTGCGGCGCCTGTGTGCGGCCACGACCGTGGTGACGGCGCCGGCGGCCAGCAGCAGGCCGCCCAGCAGCAGAGCGACGATGGGGGCATCGCCACCCGTCGCCGCGAGATCACCGCGCTCACCACGCGTGGCCCCGCTCCCGGGTGCCGTGACGCCGTCCTCACCCGCAGCGCCTGGGTTCGGCGGGGTGCCGGGATCCGTCGGCCCGGTGGGATCCGTCGGAGTCCCCGGATCGGTGGGATCCACCGGCTCGTCTACCGCGACAGCCACCGGCGCACTCTCGACGGCGGCGGCATCCAGCGCGGTCACCACCCAGGTCTCCGTGGCAGCACGCGCGGCGGCGGGGGCTTCATCGGCGGGGAGGGGGAAGCGGAACGACGCCGCGCCGCCTGCCCAGACCGTGTCCACCAACGCGCCCGGCGTTGCGACGAGCTGCGCCGGATCGCCGGTTCCGCGATAGATCGCATACTGGCGTGCCTCCTGCGCGTCGCCGGCTTGCCAGCGGAGCTCGCCGTCGACGATCTCGGGGGCCGCCGGGGCGGCCACCTGTCCGTCTGAGAGCCACGGCTTCGCCGGAACGAGCGTGGGGTGGGCGAAGGCCTCGCCCTCGAGGAGCTCGATCGCGGTGTTCTTCGCCTGGTGCTTGGGCTGCTGATCCGCGGGCAGAGCGGCCAGGTCATTCGGCTTCATGTCGTTGTAGCTGAACAGGACGCTGCCCTCGATGCCGTCGAGCTTCTGGTTGAACCGGATCTGATTCGGCACCTCTTCCGGATTCATCCACGCTTGCTCCCAGCCGCCGTTGTTGACGTGCTTGTAGAGCGCATGCCCCACGTAGACCTGGGTGCGGCTGCCGGCGGCCACGTCGCTCCACCACTGCGCGAGCTCCCCATACGGGGCGGCGGCCTGATCGAAGCTCCAGTAGATCTGCGGCACGATGTAGTCGATCAGCTCGTCCTGCACCCACCCGCGGGTATCGGCGAAGACCGCCTGGCTGTACGTCTGCGACGAGCTCGTCGGCGTGTGGGATCCGGCCGGGTCGAGCGCCTCGTGCTCCCAGATCCCGAACGGGCTGATGCCGAGCTGCACGGCGGTGCCGCGGGCCGCGTTGCCGGCGTCGACCGCGTCGCCGACGAGGGTGATCAGACCCGTGATGTTGTCGCGCCGCCACGCCTCGATGCCGGCGACGGTGTCGGGATAGCCCGCCGTGAGGCCGAACTCCTCGAAGGTCGCACGGTCCTCACCCTGTGCGCCGAAGAACACGTTCTGGCCGTCGACGGTGATCCGGTACGGGTAGAAGTAGTCGTCGAAATGGATGGCGTCGACGTCGTAGTTCTCCGTGATCTCGGCGACGGTGGCCGCGACGTACGCGGGGACCTCGGGCTGGCCGGGGTCGAGGAACAGCTTCTCCTCGAACGACAGCACCCAGTCGGGATGCTGCACGGCGAAGTTGTCGTCGGCGAGGATGCCGGCGTCGTTCAGTGCCGCGATGTACTGCGGGATCGAGAGTGCCTTTACCTGGTCCGCGGTGAGGCCGAGGGCGGTGAGGATCCCCGGGGAGGTCATCTTCGCGTTGGTCACGCGATAGGGGTTCAGCCAGGCGTGGAACTCCATGCCGCGCGCGTGGGTGGCCTCGACCATGCGCTGCAGCGGGTCGTATCCGGGATCGGCGCCCTGGGTGCCGGTGAGGAACTCGGACCAGGGGTTCAGCGCCGAGGGGTAGTAGGCGTCCAGCAGCGGACGCACCTGGAAGATCACGGCGTTCATGTTCCAGGAGGCGAAGTCGTCGAGCACCGTCGCGTAGCGGGCGTCGAAGTCCGCCGCATCCGTGGGTTTGCCGAAGTTCAGGTTGCCGATCGTCCCGACCCAGGCACTGGAGAAGCGGCGGTTCTCCGGCGTCAGCGTCGTGGGGATGGCGACCTGCTCGCCGGATCCCGGATAGGTGTACACGGGCTCCGTGCCGTAGCCGTAGGTGCCGGACGCGTCCTTGACGTACCGGGTCAGCGGCTCCTCGTCGGGGGCCGCTCCGGCGGTCGTGGGGAGCGCCAGCAGGAGCAGGGCGGCCGCGGCGGTGGCGGCGATGCGTCTCTTCATCGAGTCCTCGTTCGATCTGGAAAAGAATTTCCACTGAAAGGGGTTGAACTGAAACTCTATGCCGATGTGGCTCTCGGCAGAAGACCGGGAGGAATTTTCGCCCCGATGTCGATCTCCGCCGTTCCCGTTCGACGTCTGTGATGAGAGGGTCGAGGAACGGCCCTTCGGAACAAGGAGAACATCATGAAGTTCATGCTCATCATGCGCGCGACCGACGACGCGGTGGCGGCCTATCAGGAGATGCCCTTCGAGCAGGTCATCGAGGCCATGGGCCGATACAACGAGTCGATGATGAAGGCGGGCGTCCTCGTCGCCGGGGAAGGCCTGACCGACGCGGCGGAGGGCTTCGTCGTCGACTTCAGCGCCGAGAAGCCGCTCATCACGGACGGCCCCTATGGGGAGACGAAGGAGCTCTTCAACGGCTTCTGGATCATCGAGGTCTCCTCGCGCGAGGAGGCCGCGGAATGGGCGAGCCGGGCGCCTCTCGGACCGGGATCGTTCCTCGAGGTGCGCCGGGTGACCGGCCCGGAGGACTTCCCCGCCGACAACGAGTGGATCGAGAAGGAGGCGGGTTGGCGGGAGGAGCAGGCCCGCCGCGCCGAGCAGGCGTGACGCCGCTCCGCAGATGGACGGCTCACCCGACCCCGTGGCGAGCTCGGCCGCCTCCGCGCAGGAGGCGGCCGAGCGGGCCGTCGCGGCCGTGTGGCGCATCGAGTCCGCGCGCATCGTCGGCGCACTGACGCGGATGGTCGGCGACTTCGGCCTGGCGGAGGATCTGGCGCAGGAGGCCCTGGTCGCCGCGCTGCGGCAATGGCCCGCCGAGGGCGTCCCTCGGAACCCCGCCGCGTGGCTCACGGCCGTGGCGAAGCGGAAGGCGGTGGATGGATGGCGACGCCGCGAGCGGCTGGACGACCGTCTCGCGCTGATCGCGCACGACCTCGAACAGGAGCAGGCGCAGGGGCCTGAGCTGCCGTGGGATCCGGATGCCGTGGACGACGATGTGCTGCGCCTCCTCTTCATCGCGTGCCACCCGGTCCTCTCCCGGGAGGCGCAGGTCGCGTTGACGCTGCGGGTCGTGGGCGGTCTGTCGAGTGAGGAGATCGCCCGCGCCTTCCTCGTCCCCACGGCGACCGTGCAACAGCGGATCGTGCGCGCGAAGAAGACGCTGGCGGCCGCGCACGCGCCGTTCGAGGTGCCGCCGCGGGAGGAGCATGCGGCACGCCTCGGCGCGGTCCTCGGGGTGCTCTATCTCACCTTCAACGAAGCGCACGCGGCCAGCAGCGGTCCGGAGTGGATGCGGCCGGAACTGAGCGACGAGGCCATCCGGCTCGCCAGGGTGCTCGCCGCGCTGCAGCCCCGGGAACCGGAGGTGCACGGCCTGCTCGCGCTCCTGGAGCTCACGGCCGCACGCTTCCCGGCGCGAACCGACCGGAACGGCGACCCGGTGCTGCTCGCCGATCAGGACCGTCGGCGCTGGGACCGCAGCCGCATCGTGCGGGGGAGAGCGGCCCTGGCGCGGGCGGACGGGCTCGGCCGTGGACGCGGGCCGTACAGTCTGCAGGCCGCCATCGCCGAATGCCATGCCGTCGCGCCGTCCGTGGAGGAGACCGACTGGGACCGCATCGTCGTCCTCTACGAGGCGCTCAGCCGGCTCACCCCGTCCCCGGTGGTGGAGCTCAATCGCGCGGCCGCCGTGGCCATGGCGACCGGGCCCGCTTCCGCGCTGAGGATACTCGATGAGTTGGCTGCGTCCGGGGCGCTGCGCGGGTACCACCTGCTCCCCGCCACGCGCGGAGAGCTGCTGCGCCGACTCGGCCGGGAGAGCGAGGCGCGCAGCGAGTTCGCCGTGGCCGCAGGGCTGGCCGGCAACGACCGTGAGCGCGGACTCCTGGACCGCAAGGCGCGGGGAACGGCGAGCTGACCGTCTGCGGCACGAAAAAACCCGCCCCTCACGGATGCTCTCGCAGCCGTGAGGGACGGGCGTGGGTGACGCGGGGCGCGTCGAGTGGGGTCTGCGTCAGTCGTTGACCCGCTGGCCGCGGCCGGCGATGAGGCCGTAGATCAGCAGCACGATGATCGAACCGCCGATGGCGAGGAGCCAGGTGCCGAGGTCCCAGAACTCGGTGAGCGGACGGTTGAGGATCAGGCTGCCGAGCCAGCCGCCGAGCAGGGCGCCGACGACGCCGAGCAGCAGGGTGATGAACCATCCGCCGCCCTGCTTGCCGGGCAGGATCAGCTTCGCGATGGCTCCGGCGATGAGGCCGAGAAGAAGAAAGCCGAGAAAACTCATGGTCAGCTCCTTGGGTCAGGAGCCCCGGGGTGCCGGGGCTTCGTGACACCTACTGTGCCCGGCCGCGGAATCGCGTGCCAACCCCTTGCGCGCTCCCTCCCGGATATGGCAAGAGGCCCGCCTCCCAGGGAGACGGGCCTCTCGTCGCGACGGGTCGCGTCAGTTGTTGCCGCGGGCGATCGCGATGATCCGGAGGATCTCGACGTACAGCCAGACGACGGTGACCATGATGCCGAAGCCGCCGAGCCAGCCGTACTTGCGGGGAGCGCCGTTGCGCACGCCCTGCTGGATCTGGTCGAAGTCGAGCACCAGCGAGTACGCCGCCATGATGACGACGAGGACGCCGATGATGAGGCCGAGCGGGATACCCATGATCTCGGCGCTGAACAGTCCGAACGCGTTGGTGTTGACGCCGGTCCACATGAGCACGAGGTTCAGGAGCGAGAAGACCAGGTAGCCGATCATCGCGATCATGAAGATCTTCGTGGCCTTCTTGGACGCGCGGATCTTGCCGCTCGCGAAGAGGGCGAGGGTCACGCCGACGACCGAGACGGTCGCGAGCGTCGCCTGGAAGACGATACCGGGCCAGCGGACCTCGAAGAACGCCGAGATGCCGCCGATGAAGAGGCCCTCGAAGGCCGCGTAGGCGAAGATCAGCGCGGGGCGGACCTTCTTGCGCGAGGTGAAGGTGATGACCATCGCCAGCACGAAGCCGCCGAGCGCCCCGAGGGCCCAGGGCAGCACGTTGACGGCGGCGGGGTTGTACGGGTCGTAGCGCGGCACGTCGAGGCCGCCGAGCGTCAGCACCCAGCCGACGACGGCGGTGACGAGGAGGATGCCGAAGAGGCCGGCGGTCTTCCACACGGTGTCCTCGACGGACATCCGGTCGGTCTCGATCGCGCCTGCGGCGGGAGCGGCGTACATGCCCTCGAGCTGCGCGTTGGCGGCGGCATCCATCGCGCCGTGCTGGAGCGACGCGGCCTGAGCGCCCTGGGGCGCACCCGGGTAGGTCGCGACGTTGCGCGGGTCCTGCTGCTGGAAAGCAGGGTTGTTGAAAGCGAAGTTGCTCATCAGGTGGGCCTCACTCCAAAAGGGGGGTCGTAGGTCGCTTTCCTCCACGATACCCGTGAGGCGACACTCCCGGGGTGCCTTACGCTGTGAGCGTGCCCAGCAAATCCCCGCTCGTCATCGGGCATCGCGGCGCTCCGGGCGTCCGTCCCGAGCACACCCGCTCGTCCTACGAGCTCGCTCTCGCGACGGGGGTCGACGCGGTCGAGCCGGACGTGGTCGCCACCCAGGACGGTGTCCTGGTCGTGCGGCACGAGAACGAGATCTCCGGCACCACGGACGTCGCCGATCACCCGGAGTTCGCGGATCGCCGCACGACGAGGCGCGTGGACGGTGCCGCACTGACCGGCTGGTTCACGGAGGACTTCACCTGGGCGGAGCTGTCCACGCTGCGCTGCCGGGAACGGCTGCCGAAGCTCCGGGCATCCAGCGCTTCCTTCGACGGCACGGAACCCATCCTGCGCCTGCGCGACGTCCTCGACCTCGTACGGGCGGCCGCGCAGGAGCAGGGCCGGCCGATCGGCGTCGTGCTCGAGGTGAAGCACGCCACGCATTTCGCGGGCATCGGACTCGACCTCGCGCCCCTCATCGCGCGGGAGCTGCGCGACGCCGGATGGGCGGCGGGGGAGCTGCCGCTGATCGTGGAGAGCTTCGAGTCGACCGTGCTCGGGCAGCTCCGCGCCGCGGGCGTCGACGCGAGCTTCGTGTACCTGATCGAGGCGGCGGGACAGCCGTACGACCTGCTCGTCGCCGAGGGTTCGAAGGCCCTGAGCTACCCGGAGACGGTGACACCCGGGAATCTGGACCGCCTGGTCGGTCAGGTCGACGGGATCAGCGTCGACAAGAAGATGCTCCTGGTGCCGGGCACGACGCTGGTCGCCGATGCCCATGCCCGCGGCCTGACCGTCTTCACGTGGACCTGTCGTCCGGAGAACGCCTTCCTCGCGGCGCCCTACCGCGGTCCGGGAGGCAAGAGCGCGTTCGGGCACTACGAGGCCGAGTGGGGCGTGATCGCCCGGCAGGGCGTGGACGGCGTCTTCGTCGACCACCCCGATCTCGGCGTGGCGTTCTTCCGCGGCTGACCCGTCGGGGTCAGAGCGTGCGGTCGAACGCGCCCTGACGGGTGGAGACGATCTCCTTGCCGAGGGGCATGAGCGACACGGGGACCATCTTGAAGTCGGCGATGCCCATGGGGATGCCGATGATGGTGATGCACAGCGCCAGTCCCGACACGATGTGGCCGAGCGCGAGCCACCACCCCGCGAGGATGACCCAGAGCACATTCCCGAGGAACGACCCGACGCCGGCCGTCGGCTTGCTGACGACCTCGCGGCCGAACGGCCAGATGGCGTAGGCGGCGATGCGGAACGAGGCGATGGCCCAGGGGATCGTGATGATCGGGATGCACAGCAGCAGGCCGGCCAGCACGTAGCCGAGGAAGAGCGCCCAGCCCGCGAGGATGACCCAGATGATGTTGAGGATCGTGCGCATACAGCGATTGTGTCACCCGCGGCGCGGCACGGCTGGGCATCAGCCCGGAGGTCCCCGGCGCTCGCGCCCGGCGATGCCAGACTGACCGCATGACCGGAATAGTGGTGGACGACGTCAGCAGGGCGTTCGGGGACGTGCAGGCCGTGCGAGGGGCCACGCTGCGCGCGGAGGCGGGAAGGGTGACGGGCCTGGTGGGTCCGAACGGCGCGGGCAAGACGACGCTGCTCCTGATGCTCGCCTCGTTGCTCGCCCCCGACAGCGGCTCGATCCGCATCGGCGGCATCGACCCCGAAGCCGACCCGCTCGCCGCCCGTCGCGTGCTGGGGTGGATGCCGGATGCTCTCGGCGCCTGGCCCTCCCTCACCGCCCGCGAGACGATCGTGACGACGGCCCGGCTCTACGGGATCGACCGCGCGGACGCGGAGCGGCGGGCGCAGCACCTTCTCGGTCTCGTCGGCCTGGGAGAGCTCGCGGATTCCGCCGCGAAGGTGCTCTCCCGTGGGCAGAAGCAGAAGCTCGGCCTCGCCCGCGCTCTCGTCCACGACCCGCAGGTGCTGCTTCTCGACGAGCCGGCGTCGGGCCTCGACCCCGAGGCCCGCGTGCAGCTGCGGGTGCTGCTGCGCCGCTTCGCGGCCGAAGGGCGCACGGTCCTCATCTCCAGCCACGTGCTGTCCGAGCTGGAAGAGGTCGTCGACGACGCCGTCTTCCTCGTCGGCGGGGCCGTCGTGGATGCCGCTCCGGCGCAGAGCACGCTCCGCGCCTGGCGGGTGCGGCTGGCCGGCGCGACCGCGGAGCGCCTGAACGCGGACACCTGGCAGGTCGCCTCGACCCTCAGACTCGCTCCCGAGTCCCTCGCCGTGGACCGCGGCGCCGTCCTCGTCGGCTTCCCCGGGGAGGATGCCGCCGCCCAGTCGCTGCGTCTCCTCGTGGAGGCGGGACTGCCGGTCGCGGAGTTCGCGCCCGCGCAGAGCGATCTGGAGCACACGTTCCTCGCGCTCCGGCACCCGCAGCCGCCCGCGGCGAAGACCCCGCCACCCCCGCCGCCTGCGGCACCCCACGGAACGGAGGCGGGAGCATGAGCCTCGCGAACATCGGCGTCATCGCGCGCCTGGAACTGACCCAGCGGCTGCGAAGTGTCGGCTGGTACGTCCTCCTCGGCGTCTTCGCGCTGGTGCTCCTCGGCGTCACCGGTCTGTCGTTCGCCGTGTACTCCTGGGGGGAGGACGTCGGGGCGGGCGTGTCGTCCATCGTCGTCAACGTGGTCCTGCTGCTCGTCGTGCTCGTCTCGCCGACGCTCAGCGGCAACGCCATCAACGGCGACCGGGAGGCAGCCACGCTCGCGCCGATCCAGGTCACCGCGGCGTCGACCGGCGACATCATGCTGGGCAAGCTGCTCGCGGCGATCGCGACGGGCGGCGCGTTCCTCCTGGTGGCGGTTCCCTTCCTCGCGGCGTCGCTGCTGGCGGGCGGGACCGAGCCGATCGTGCTGTTCGTGGCGCTGCTCATCCTCGCTGTCGAGATCGTCATCGTCGCCGCGATCGGCGTGGGGCTGAGCGGCCTCATCGCCCGCCCGCTGTTCTCCGTCGCGTCCACCTACCTCGTGGTCTCCGCACTCGTCATCGGCACGATCATCGTCTTCGCGCTCGGCGGCCTCGCCGTGCGCAGCGAGGCGACGAGCTACAGCCGCCCCTACGACAACAACGGCAACGTGGACTGCGAGAGCTGGGAGGAGTACACGTACGAGGCCCCGCGGTTCGACCTCGTGTGGTGGGCGCTCGCCGCCAACCCGTTCGTCGTGCTGGCTGATGCCACCCCCACCGAGTTCAGCAAGGACGGCTATCCGGTGGATCTGTACGGGCAGATCAAGTGGGGTGTCCGCAGCGCGCAGCTCTCGCCGCTGGAGCAGCGCTGGGACGACTGCGATCCGGAGAGCGGTTCCCAGACGGCCGAGCAGGTGATCGACGAGACCGTGCCGAGCTGGTTCGTCGGGCTCGGCGTGCAGGTCGTGCTCGCCGGGGCGCTGTTCGCGGGAGCATGGGCCCGCACCCGGACGCCCGCGCGGCGGCTGCCGCCCGGCACGCGGATCGCCTGAGCGGAAGTGGGGGGTGCGCATCATCCGCGCACCCCTCCGCCGGGACCTCGATGTCGGTGCCGCCGCCTAGACTCGAGAGGTCATGACCGAAGCCCCTCTCATCGTCCCCGGATCCGTCGGCCCGCAGTCCTCCGGCGCCCCCGCGCAGGACGACCTCCTCGCCGGCCTCAACCCCCAGCAGCTCGAGGCCGTCACGTATCGCGGCCCCGCCCTGCTCATCGTCGCCGGTGCCGGCTCCGGCAAGACGAGCGTGCTCACGCGCCGCATCGCCTCGCTCCTGCGCAGCCGTGAGGCGTGGCCGAGCCAGATCCTCGCCATCACCTTCACCAACAAGGCCGCCGGCGAGATGCGCGAGCGCGTCGAGGGGCTCATCGGCGACGCCGCGCGCGGCATGTGGATCTCCACGTTCCACTCCGCGTGCGTGCGTATCCTCCGCCGCGAGGCGCAGCAGTTCGGGTTCACCAAGAACTTCACCATCTACGACTCCGGAGACTCCCGCGCCCTCCTCAAGCGGCTGGTCAAGGAGCACGAGGCCGACGCCTACGGACTCACCCCGGCGGCGGTCCAGGGGCGCATCTCCAAGCTCAAGAACGAGCTCTCCGATGCCGAGTCCTACGCGCGACAGGCCAATATGAGCGACCCGGCCGAGCGCGTCTTCGTCGAGGTCTTCGCCGACTACCAGCGGCAGCTCCAGAAGGCCAACGCCTTCGACTTCGACGACCTCATCGGCCAGACGGTCTACCTGTTCCGGGCGTTCCCGCAGGTCGCCGACACCTACCGCCGCCGCTTCCGCCACATCCTCGTCGACGAGTACCAGGACACCAACCACGCGCAGTACGCGCTCATCCACGAGCTCACCCGCCCGGTGTCCGGCGTCGGCTCGACACCGGAGCCGTATGCCGCCAACGGCATGATGATCTTCGAGCCGGACCCCGAGCCGGCACCGGGCGCCGGTGAGGCCGGGGCGTCGCTGACGGTGGTCGGCGACTCGGACCAGTCGATCTACGCCTTCCGCGGCGCGGACATCCGCAACATCAGCGAGTTCGAGCGCGACTTCCCGGGGGCCAAGGTCGTGCTCCTCGAACAGAACTACCGCTCGACGCAGAACATCCTCTCCGCGGCGAACGCCGTCATCGGCAACAACTTCGACCGCAAGGACAAGAAGCTCTGGAGCGACCGTGGCGAGGGCGACAGGATCATCGGCTTCACCGGCTACTCGCAGCACGACGAGGCCCAGTTCGTCGCCGATGAAGTCGAGGCGTTGCACCGCGCGGGCATGCCGTATTCGGAGATGGCCGTCTTCTACCGCACGAACTCGCAGTCCCGCGCGCTGGAGGAGATCTTCATCCGCTCGGCCGTGCCGTACAAGATCATGGGCGGCACTAAGTTCTACGAGCGCGCCGAGATCAAGGACGCGCTGGCCTACCTCGTCGCGGTCGCCAACCCCGCCGACGAGATGGCGGTCCGCCGCATCCTCAACAGGCCGCGGCGCGGTATCGGCGACGTCACCGAGACCGCGATCGCCCGCTTCGCCGAGGAGCACGGCATCTCCTTCCGCGATGCCCTGTCGTTGCCCGGCCAGCTCGGCGTCGGCCCGAAGATCCAGGCCGCCATCGCCCAGCTCGACGCCGTGCTCGCCGAGGCGACCGCGATCATGCTGCCGCCGACGGGGGAGGTGCCGCCGCCCACCTCCGTGGCGGACGGGCTCAGCCTGCTGCTCTCCAAGAGCGGCTACCTCGACGCGCTACGCGCCAGCCGCGACCCGCAGGACGAGGCCCGCGTGGAGAACCTCGACGAGTTCGTGGCCGTGACCCGCGACTTCGCGCGCAACAACCCCGAGGGCACCATCACCGACTTCCTCACCGAGGTCGCGCTGGTCTCCGACGCGGACGACCTCGACGACGAGTCCGGGTCGGTCTCGCTCATGACGATGCACACCGCCAAGGGCCTCGAGTACGACGCGGTCTTCGTCACCGGCGTGGAGGAAGACCTCATCCCGCACCGCATCTCGGCGGGAGAGCCCGGCGGCCCGCAGGAGGAGCGACGCCTGTTCTACGTGGGCATCACCCGCGCCCGCAAGCGCCTGCACCTGTCCCTGGCGATGACCCGCGCGCAGTTCGGCGAGGTGACCGTCGCCATGCCCAGCCGGTTCCTGCAGGAGATCCCGGCCTCCCTCATCGACTGGCGGCAGTCCCCGGGCGACGTGAACTCCCGCGGGGGCATGCAGTCGCGTGCGCTGAACGCCCGTCGCTCCGGTGGGTCCGGCGACCGCTTCGGCGTGAAGGCCCTGCCCCGCGACTCCCTCAAGCCGCTCTCCACGGCGATGGACAAGATCCCCAACCGCGTCACCGCCAAGATGCGCGACAACGGCGACCTCGAACTCGCCGCCGGAGACCGCATCCGGCACGACGACTTCGGCGAGGGGCGGGTCGACGCCGTCACCGGCGAAGGCGCCAAGCGCATCGCCCATGTCCGGTTCGACACGGCAGGGCAGAAGAAGCTGCTCATCAAGGTCGCCCCGATCCAGAAGCTCTGACGTCGCGGCGGAGGGTGCGGGGAGACCCGGTTAGGCTGGCTCCCATGGCCCTCTTCTCCCGCCGCAAGAAGTCCGGCGACGACGCCGTCGCTCCCGCCCCCTCCGCCGCTCCGGCCACCGAGAGCGAGGAAGCCGCGAGCACGGCGACCGAGGAGTCGGAGGCGTTCACGGCCGAGGCGTCACCCACCGTCGGCATCTCGGTGCAGGCGTTCCGCGGTGTCGGCGCCGAAGCAGGGCCCGAGGTCGCGCTTCCGGATCCGGAGGCCACGGCGGCAGCCGCAGCGCCGGCTGCCGCGCCGACGCCGCCGAGCTCCACCGCGGAGCCCGCGGCACCGGCGGCCGAGCGGAAGCTGCCGCTCGCTCCCGCGCTCCCGCCCGAGCAGACCGAGACCGTGGCGGGCATGAAGGACAACGTCCTCCTGCGCGAGTCCCTGGCACAGATCGAGGCGGGCGCCTCCAACGAGCAGCTCCTCGGGGTGCTCCGCCAGGCTCTCCAGGGGCACCTCTACATCCGTGTGAACGGCGATGCCCGCGCGCAGATCAGCGAGGGCAAGCCGCTGGCGGTCGCCGTGGTCCGCGACGGGGAGCGCCAGTTCATGCTGGCGTTCAGCTCGGCGGCCGCCGTCCGGGATTCCGTGCAGCTGGAAGCCGATCCGTCCGCGACCTCCGCTGTCGCCCAGCCGACGACCTCGGTCATGCAGCAGGTCGTGTCCGGCGACTTCGCGGGTCTCATCATCGACAACGCGTCCGCGCCGCATCGTGTGGTGTTCCCCACCGAGCTCCTGCAGAAGACGCTGGAGCAGGCCGACGTCGACATGACCGTCAAGTCCCTGCTCGCGACGCCGCGGGAGCAGGACTCGCCCGCCAAGGTGGGCGAGGCTCTTGCCACGACCCGCATGTGGGTGGCCGTGAACGACGGATCCGGCACCGGCCAGGTCGGCATCGCCGAGGCTCAGACGGCCGACGGCCGCCGCTTCCTCCAGCTCTTCTCGCACCCGCTGGAGGTCATCGCACTCGGCCGGGGCGACCGCCCGCTGCCGTTCGAGCCGGACCAGCTCGCGAAGGTGCTGTCGAGCCACTCCGAGATGGCCGGCGTCATCATCGACTCCGCGGGGCCCTCCATGGTGGTGGAGCGCGACGCCCTCGCGCCGGTGCTCGTGCGCGCGGTGCGGATCGAGGACTGACGGCGCGCGCACCGGGATCTGCCGGGGGTTCCGCGGGTCGTGACCGCCCCCTAGGGTCGGAGCATGGCCTCTGAACGCGTGACCCTGACCGTCGCCGACACCGACGGAGAGCGTGAGGTCGCGCTCTCCAGCCCGAACCGCGTCGTCTGGCCCGACCTCGGCATCACCAAGGCCGAGCTCGCCGAGTACGTGCAGCTCGTGTCGGTGCCGTTCCTCTCGGCGAACGGCAACCGGCCGGTGTCCCTGGAGCGCTTCCGGGATGGCGTGGGGACCGCCGGAGGACCGCGGCCGGAGGGCTTCTTCTCGAAGAACCCGCCCAAGGGCACTCCGGACTTCGTCGACGCCGTCACGGTCACGTACAACAGTGGCCGCCGCCATCCTCAGATCGTCCTGAACCGCACCAGCGCGATCGTGTGGGCGGTGCAGATGAACACCATCGTCTTCCATCCCTGGGCGTCGCTGGCGACCGATTCCGACAACCCGGTCGAGCTGCGGATCGACCTCGACCCGCAGCCGGGCACCGGCTTCGCCGAGGCCGTCCCTGCAGCCCACGCCCTGCGGGAGGTGCTGCGGGAGGCCGGCCTGGAGGCGTTCGCGAAGACGAGCGGTAACCGGGGCCTGCACGTCTTCGCCCCGATCGAGCCGATCCACGAGTTCCTCGACGTGCGGCATGCCGTGATCGCGGCCGGCCGCGAGCTCGAGCGCCGGATGCCGGACCGGGTCACGACGAACTGGTGGAAGGAGGAGCGCGGCGAGCGCCTCTTCGTCGACTTCAATCAGGCCAATCGCGACCGCACGATGGCCGGTGCCTATAGTCCGCGCGCTCTCCCCGGTGCGACCGTCGCGACGCCCGTGCACTGGGAGGAGCTCGACGACCTCGACCCGCGCGCCTTCACCGTGCGCAGCATCCCGCAGCGGCTGGCGGACGTCGGCGACCCGTGGGCCGACATGCAGGCGAAGCCCGGGCGCATCGACACGCTCCTGGAGTGGTGGGAGCGCGACACGGCGGACGGCCTCGGGGAGCTGCCCTTCCCGCCGGAGTTCCCGAAGATGCCGGGCGAGCCGCCGCGCGTGCAGCCGAGCAAGAAGAACGCCGCGAACTGGGACGCCGACGGCAACCCCGTCGAGGACTGAGCGGGCTCAGCTCAGGACATCGGCGAGGTCGTAGCCCTCGACCGTGTCGAGCTGGTCGTACGTGCAGGAGCGGGCATCGCGGTCCGGCCGCCAGCGCTCGAACTGCACGGTGTGACGGAAGCGGGCGCCCTCGAGCTGGTCGTACCGCACCTCCAGCACCCGCTCGGGACGCAGCCGCACGAACGAGACGTCCTTCGACCCGCTGAACCGCGAGCGCTCACCCTCGCCGGTCACCGCCGCGCCGTCCTCGTCGCGCTCGACCAGCGGCGCGAGCTCCTCCACGAGATGCTTCCGCTTCGCGTCGCTCCATGCCGCGACGCCGCCGACCTGACGCAGGGTCCCGTCGGCGTCGTAGAGCCCGACGAGCAGCGACCCGACCCCGGTGCCGGACTTGTGGATGCGGTAGCCGAGGGCGACAACGTCGGCGGTCCGCGCGTGCTTGATCTTGAAGAGGGTGCGCTTCCCCGGTGCATACGGTTGCGCCAGCGGCTTCGCCACGACGCCGTCGAGCCCCGCGCCCTCGAACTCCTCCAGCCAGCGGACGGCGGCGTCCCGGTCGCGGGTGGTCCTGGTCAGGTGCAGCGGGTGCTCCACGGACTCCATGAGCGTCTCCAACCGGGCCCGCCGCGTCTCGAACGACTGGTCCCGCAGATCGTCCTCCCCGGAGGCGAGCAGGTCGAAGGCGATGAACATCGCCGGGGTCTCGACGGCGAGCTTCGCGACCCGGGAGGCGGCCGGGTGGATGCGCTGGCTGAGGGCCTCCCAGTCGAGACGCTGCGCGCCGTGTGGACCTGTGGCCACGACGATCTCGCCGTCGAGGAGGCAAGGCACGGGCAGCAGCTGAGGGATCGCATCGACGAGCTCCGGGAAGTAGCGCGTGAGGGGCTTCGCCCCGCGGGACCCGATCTCGACCGTCTCGCCGTCCCAGGCGATGAGCCCCCGGAACCCGTCCCACTTCGGCTCGTAGAGCAGCCCGCCCGGGGTCTTGTCGGGGTCGGGGACCGCCGCGACGGCCTTGGCGAGCATGGGGGCCGGGATCTCGTAGCGCATGCACCCATCCTGGACCGGGCGGCGAGCGGGGGAAAGGGTCGGGTCAGCCGAACAGGTCGTCGAGTTCCGCGGGCGTGCCGGCGTCGCGGAGCACGGTGTGCGCCGCGTGCCACCCGGCCATGCCGTTGACCGCGGGCCCGGGCGGAGTGGAGGCCGACGCGAGGTAGACGCCGCGCATCGGCGTCCGCCACGGGGCGGGGGAGAGGACGGGGCGACGCAGGGCCTGACGTATGTCGAAGACGCCGCCGGAGATGTCGCCGCCGATCTCGGCCGGGTTGATCGCCTCGCGGGAGGCGGCCGGAACCGCGTGGTGGGCGAGGATCCGGTCGCGGAACCCCGGCGCGAACCGCTCGACCTGCGCGGTGATGAGCTCGGTCGGGTCGAGGTCGGAGCCGTTCGGCACGTGGATGTACGCCCAGAGCACGGCCTTGCCGTCCGGGGCCCTGGTCGGGTCGAAGACCGACGGCTGGACGGCCAGGACGTAGGGGCGCTCGGACACATGGCCGACGGCGACCGCGTTCTCGCTGTTCCACACCTCGTCCCTCGTCCCGGCCACGTGCACGGTCGGTGCGCTCCGCACGAGCTCGTTGGTCCACGGGACCGGGCCGTCGAGCGCGAAGTCGACCTTGGCCGCCGCGGCGCCGTAGCGGTAGCCGCGGACGGCACGGGCATACGACGCCGGGATGTCCGGGTGGGTGAGGGCGAGCCGGGGGGAGGTGTTGAGCAGGAGCACGTCGCCGCTGTCCGGATCGCCCCAGTCCAGCCCTCCGAGATCGGCGATGCGGACCCCGGTCTCGATCGTGCCCCCGTGGGCGTCGAGATCGGCGACGAGGGCGTCGGCGATGGTCTGCGAGCCGCCGCGGGGGTAGGGCCAGCCGCCGGCGTGGGCGAGCCCGGCGAGCAGCAGTCCGGCCGCGGCACCGGCGAGCGTGGGTTGCGGGGAGTTCGCGTGCGCGACGACTCCGGCCATGAGCGCGGCCGCTTCCTCCGTGCGGAAGGCGACCCGCGCCAGGGGAGTGCCCTGATCGAGCATGCGGATGGCGTAGCGCACCGCGGTGATTGGATCGTGCGGGAGGCGGAGGAGCTGGTTCCCGGTGAAGTCCGTGACGCCGTCGATGTGGGTGCTGAGGGGGCGGAGCCGGCGTCGCCACGCGTCCCCGTCGACGCCGAGCTCGGTGGCGGTGCGTTCGATGTCGCGCCAGGCGACGGCGGCACGGCCTCCGTCCAGCGGATGGGCGAACGAGATCTCGGGGCGGATCCACTCGATCCGCTCGTCGAGCCCGAACGCCTGGAAGAACGGCGAGGCGACGGCCGCGGGGTGGACGGCCGAGCAGACGTCATGACGGAAGCCCGGGAGGGTGGCCTCCTGGGTGCGCAGACCGCCTCCGACCGTGTCCGCGGCCTCGAGCACGCGCACCTGGTAGCCGGCGCGGGCCAGGGAGACGGCGGCGGCGAGGCCGTTCGGTCCGGATCCGATGATCGTCGCGAGTGCCATGCGGTCAGTCTCGCACGCGAGCGCCCGGTCGGCGGAGGGGGTTGCGCCGTGCGATCCTGGAAGGGATGAATGAAGTCCAGGGCCCGACCCCCGCCGGCACCTCCCGTCCGTACCGCTCGCTTCCCGAGGCGCTCCGCGCGCACCGCATCGATCCGGTGAACCATGCGTTCATCACCGAGATCGTCGATTCCGCGGGGGTGACCTCGCTGATCGATCGCGGTCGCTACATCGAGGCGATCCGCCGCGAGGGGGCGGCGCTGCACATCGGCCGCACGTACACCAACGGCTTCACGGAGGACGAGGTCGTGACCGTCGGGTCCACCCGCCTTCGCCTGCAGCCCAGCGAGGGACGCGCGCCCTACTTCTACGTGACGCACCCGAGCGAGTTCGCCCCGCAGACCCCGGTCAAGGCCAAGCGCTCCACGACGCCGCGCACCCCCGCTGCCCCGCGCACGCCGGCGGCTCCGAAGCCCGTCGAGCGCGACTACGGCGTGTGCGACGTGTGCTTCATGGTGAAGACCCCCGCCGGCGGCTGCGGCTGCGATTGATGCGCACCGCTTCCTCGCGCGGCGGCGTCTCCGTCCGCGAGGCGCAGTGGCCGCGGGATTCGGCGTTCGTCGGTGCGGCGGTGTCGACGTATCTCCGGCAGACCGAGCAGGAGAAGCACGACGTCCTGGGCGACCACGCGGAGCCCGAGGGCGAGCTCCCCGAGCGGTACCGGCCGGAGGTCCGCGACCCCGCGACCGCATACGCCGGAGGACGGGTGCTCGTGGCGGAGCTGGACGGAGCTCAGGTCGGCGTGGTGATCGCCCTTCCGCATGCCGGGTGCACCGAGATCAAGCGGCTCTGGGCGGATCCAGCGGTCCGCGGCCGAGGCGTCGGCTCGGCGCTGCTCGACGCCGTCCTGGTCGAGGCCGAGGGGGCGGTGCGGCTGTCGGTCTGGGACTGGCGCGACGCCGCGATCCGGCTCTACACGTCCCGCGGCTTCCGCTCCGTGGACGCCTGGGACGACCGGGACCGCCTCCTCTGCTTCGAGTCGCGCACTTTGCTGCATCCGGCCGCCGAATGCAGCAAAGTGAGCGATTCGAAGGGCTAGGCGAAGGCGCTCAGCCCGGTGATGTCGCGTCCGAGCAGCAGGGCCTGCACGGATTCGGTGCCCTCGTAGGTGTGGATGGCCTCGATGTCGGCCATGTGCTGCATGACGCCGTTCTCCAGGAGGATGCCGTTGCCGCCGAGGAGATCCCGCGCCGTCGCGGCGATCCGCCGGGCCGCCCGGGTGTTGTGGAACTTCGCGAGCGAGGCCTGCGTCGGCCGCAAGGCCCCCGCCTGCTCCAGATCGGCCATCCGGCGGCAGTACAGCTGCATCGCCGTCAGATCCTCCAGCATGTGCGTGAGCCGCTCCTGCACCATCTGGAACTTCGCGAGGGGTTTGCCGAACTGCACGCGCTCTTTCGCGTACGCCAGAGCCGCCTCGTAGCAGGCCGTCGCGTGACCCAGCGCCGACCAGGCGACCCCGGACCGGGTGGCGTACAGCACGGTCGAGGCGTCCTTGAAGCTCTTCGCCCCTGGCAGCACCGCGTCCCGCGGCACCCGCACGTCGTCCAGGCGGATGTGGGCCTGATGGATCGCGCGGAGGGAGGCCTTCCCGCGGATCACGGTGCCGGAGTATCCGGGGGTGTCCTGCTCGACGAGGAAGCACCGCACCGCTCCGTGCTCGGCGGCGGACTCGTCGTCGACCCGCGCCCAGACGAACGTGATGCCGCCCGAGGCACCGTTGCCGATCCACTTCTTGGCGCCGCGGAGCACCCAGGAGTCCCCGTCGCGGCGTGCCACGGTCTCCAGCGAGACGGAGTCGGAGCCGTGGTCGGGCTCGGTGAGGGCGAAGGATCCGAGCACCGAGCCGTCGGCGAGTGCCGCGAGCCAGCGGTCCTGCTGGGCGGGCGAGCCGAACAGGGCGAGCGTCCGCAGCGCGAGGCCGCCCTGCACCGCGAGGATCGTGCCGAGGGAGCCGTCCCCGCGGGAGATCTCCATGTTGATGAGGCCTGCGGCGAGCGGGGAGAGCCGGGTCAGCGCGGGGTGGTCGACGCCGTCGACGACGAGGTCCATCTCACCCATGCGGCGTGCGGCGTCGAGCGGGTACTCGGCGCGGTCCCACGCCTCGGCCATCTGCGGGGCGACCTCGTCGACGTACGCCTTCGCGCGGTTCCAGGCCTCCCGGTCCGCGGTGGGGATGTCGGCGAAGACCGCGTAGTAGTCGCTGTCCTGCCGCCCGGTGACGTCGTAGGACGAGACGCGCTCGCCGGGGAAGGGGGAGGCTTCAGTGCTCATGGGTGCTCCTTCGTGACACCAGGTATCGTACTCCTCGATACTCGGTACCACGACCGCCCCCGTCGGCTCAGTCGAGCTCGGAGCGGAGCCTCCTGGTCACCTCGGCGATCGGCATCGAGCGGGGGAAGACCGCCACGACCACGTCGTCCGGAGCGCCCGCGTCGGCGGCCTCACCCACGCCGTACCGCCGACGCGCGTCCGCGAGCGCGGCCTGGAGGGTGGACAGCGGCACCTTCTTCCGTCCGCGCAGAAGCTGCCGCAGCACGTGGTTGTGCACCGCCGTCACGAGTGCCGCGAAGCCCACCGCGTCCAGCGGATCCACTCCCGGTAGGGCGCTGCGCAGGTACTCGTCGAACAGCCGCTCGTAGCGGAACACGGTGATGATCTCGCGTTCGCGGAGCACCGGCACCTCCCGCACGATCTGATAGCGCCGTCGCGCGAGCTCCGGGTCGTTCGCGAAGTGCGTGAACACGGACTCCGACGCCGCGCAGACCGCGCCCCACGGATCGTCGTGGCCCTCGTCGAGGAACTCCCGAAGCTGCTCCAGCAGGACCTCGTGATCGGCGAAGACCACGTCCTCCTTGCCGCCGAACTGCCGGAAGAAGGTCGACCGGGAGACGCCGGCGGCCTTGGCGATCTGCTCCACGGACGTCTGGTCGAACCCCTGGGCGCTGAAGAGTTCGAGCGCGGCGGCGACGACGCCCCCGGTGCGCAGCTCTGCGGATTCGTGCATGGCGAAATCCTAGACCGCCGTGGGGCTCGCGCCCGAGCGTCCCCGCGGGAGCGCACCGCTACGGCAGTTCCAGGACCCGCGTTTCCGTGAGGGCGCGCGACCGTCCATGCTGATCCTGGTTGTGGTCACGAGGCGTCCGAGGGTCGCCGACTCGCGCGCGAGTCCGATGCCCGATACCGCCGAGCGATCCGTATGAAGAGGTCCAGGGCCTCGGCTTCCGAGCGGAAGCGGAGCGGCGCATGGAAGCGCTCACCGCGCTCGTCGGCCTCCCAGACGATCCACTCCTCGCCTTCCCGCTCGATCCAGGCGGACGACTGAGGCCGGCCTGTAGGGCCGAACCAGTTGGCGGTCGCGGTGAGCTTCTCCTCGCGGATGATGCGCTGCGCCTGGGTGGCGGTGAGGTCGCTCACGTGGTCTCCTCCGTCCTGCTCCGAGACTGAGGATCGTACCGGAGGAGTTGGGGCGTCGCCCACGTCCGCGGGCGTCGGAGCGCTCAGCCTGCGGTAGTAGGCTGGGGGACTGGTCGATGTCTCGACATCGAGAGAATCACCAGACCAGACCGCAGCCCAGTGAAGGAAGCACAGTGGATCTGTACGAGTACCAGGCACGAGACGTTTTCGAGAAGTACGGAGTGCCGGTCCTCGCCGGCATCGTCGCGGACACCCCCGAGGAGGTGAAGGCGGCTGCCGAGAAGATCGGCGGTGTCGTGGTCGTCAAGGCCCAGGTCAAGACCGGAGGCCGCGGCAAGGCCGGCGGTGTCAAGGTCGCCAAGACCCCCGACGAGGCGTACGAGGCCGCGAAGGCCATCCTCGGGCTCGACATCAAGGGCCACGTCGTCAAGCGCGTCATGGTCGCGCAGGGTGCCCGCATCGCCGAGGAGTTCTACTTCTCCGTGCTGCTCGACCGCGCCAACCGCTCCTACCTCTCCCTCTGCTCCGTCGAGGGCGGCATGGAGATCGAGCAGCTCGCCGTCGAGAAGCCCGAGGCGCTCGCCCGCGTCGAGGTCAACCCGCTGACCGGCATCGACAAGGAGAAGGCGGTCGAGATCGCCCGCGCCGCGAACTTCCCGGAGGATCTCGTCGAGAAGGTCTCCGACGTGTTCGTGAAGCTGTACGACGTCTACAAGGGTGAGGACGCGACGCTCGTCGAGGTCAACCCGCTCGTCCGCACCGAAGACGGCGACATCATCGCGCTCGACGGCAAGGTCACCCTCGACGACAACGCCTCCGAGATCCGTCACCCCGAGCACGAGGCGCTCGAGGACAAGGACGCGGCCGACCCGCTCGAGGCCAAGGCCAAGGCGTCCGGCCTCAACTACGTCAAGCTCGACGGCGAGGTCGGCATCATCGGCAACGGCGCGGGCCTGGTCATGTCGACGCTCGACGTCGTCGCCTACGCCGGTGAGAACCACAACGGCGTCAAGCCCGCCAACTTCCTCGACATCGGCGGCGGCGCCTCGGCCGAGGTCATGGCCGCCGGTCTCGACGTCATCCTCGGCGACCCGCAGGTCAAGAGCGTGTTCGTCAACGTGTTCGGCGGCATCACGGCGTGCGACGCCGTCGCCAACGGCATCAAGGGCGCCCTGGAGACGCTGGGCGACACGGCCTCGAAGCCGCTCGTCGTCCGCCTCGACGGCAACCGCGTGGACGAGGGTCGCGCGATCCTCGCCGACTACGCGCACCCGCTTGTCACCCTGGCCGCCACCATGGACGAGGGCGCCGACAAGGCCGCCGAGCTCGCCAACGCCTGATCGCCTGAGACACAAGGAACCAGAGCTATGTCTATCTACCTCAACAAGGACTCCAAGGTCATCGTCCAGGGCATCACCGGCGGCGAGGGCACCAAGCACACCGCGCTGATGCTCAAGGCCGGCACCCAGGTCGTCGGCGGCGTCAACGCCCGCAAGGCCGGCACCACGGTCTCGCACACGGACAAGGACGGCAACGCCGTCGAGCTCCCCGTCTTCGGCTCGGTCGCCGAGGCGATGAAGGAGACCGGCGCCGACGTGTCGATCGCCTTCGTCCCCGGCGCCTTCACGAAGGACGCGATGATCGAGGCCATCGACGCCGAGATCCCGCTGCTCGTCGTCATCACCGAGGGCGTCCCCGTGGGCGACTCGGCCGAGGCCTGGGCCTACGCGCAGAGCAAGGGCAACAAGACCCGCATCATCGGGCCGAACTGCCCCGGCATCATCACGCCCGGCGAGGCGCTCGTCGGCATCACGCCCGCGAACATCACCGGCAAGGGCCCGATCGGCCTCGTGTCGAAGTCCGGCACGCTGACCTACCAGATGATGTTCGAGCTGCGCGACTTGGGCTTCTCGACCGCCATCGGCATCGGCGGCGACCCGGTCATCGGCACCACGCACATCGACGCACTCGCCGCGTTCGAGGCCGACCCGGAGACCAAGGCCATCGTGATGATCGGCGAGATCGGCGGCGACGCCGAGGAGCGTGCGGCCGAGTACATCAAGGCGAACGTCACCAAGCCCGTCGTCGGCTACGTCGCGGGCTTCACGGCTCCCGAGGGCAAGACCATGGGTCACGCGGGTGCGATCGTCTCCGGTTCCGCCGGTACCGCGCAGGCGAAGAAGGAGGCCCTCGAGGCCGCCGGTGTCAAGGTCGGCAAGACGCCGTCCGAGACCGCCGCTCTCATGCGCGAGATCATCGAGTCGCTCTGATCTGAGCTACGCTTGACCTGAAGGCCCCGGGCTCCACCCCGGGGCCAGGGTCCCACCTCTTTCGAATCGCGCAATCGACGCCATTCCATGGCCGGATGGGACCAATCGCGCGATTCGAACGGGCCGATTGAGCCGACTTGCCAGGGTCCCACCTCTTTCGAATCGCGCAAATGGCCCCATTCCGCGTCGGAATGGGGCCATTTGCGCGACTCGGAGCGGGGCTAGATCCCGACGCCGAAGAGAGCCTCGATGGGGCCTCGGGCGAAGAAGATCAGGAAGCCGGCGCCGACCACCCACAGCAGCGGGCTGATGGTCTTGGCCTTGCCGGAGAAGGCGTGGATGAGCACCCAGCTCACGAAGCCCGCCCCGATGCCGTTGGCGATCGAGTACGTCAGCGGCATGACCGAGACCGTGAGAAACACCGGCAGCAGCACCCGGAAATCGCCGAAGTCGATGTGCCGGATCTGCGCCATCATCATCGCACCCACGATGATCAGTGCCGCGGCGGCGATCTCGGTCGGGACGATCGAGGTCAGCGGGGTCAGGAACATCGCGATGAGGAAGACGATGCCCGTCACGACGTTCGCGAGGCCCGTCCTGGCACCCTCTCCGATGCCGGCGCCGGACTCGATGAAGACGGTGCTGGAGGACGAGGAGGTCGCACCACCGGCGATCGCTCCGACGCCCTCGACCACCAGTGCCGACTTGATGCGCGGGAAGTCGCCGTTGTCGTCGGCGAGGTTCGCCTCCTTCGCCAGGCCCGTCATGGTGCCCATGGCGTCGAAGAAGTTCGTGAAGAGGAGCGTGAAGACGATCATCACGAGTGCGACGAGGCTGACCTTGCCGAGGTCGAACGAGAAGTCGACGGCGCCGATGAGGCTCAGATCGGGGACGCCGACGGGGGAGCCGTTCAGTGCCGGCACGGTGAGGCCCCAGCCGCCGGGATTGACGACATTGCCCTCGTCGTCGACGCCGCGGGCGCCGATGTGCCAGATCGCCTCGACGATGACCGCGAGCACGGTCCCGCCGATGAGGCCGATGAGCATGCCGCCCTTGATGCGGAGCGCGACGAGGATGCCGGTGAGCAGCAGCGTGATCACGAACAGCAGGCTCGGCACGGTCGCGACGGAGCCGTTGACGCCGAGGCCGACGGGCGGCGATGAGGCGCCGGTCGCGGTGACGAAGCCGGAGTTGACGAACCCGATGAAGGCGATGAAGAGGCCGATGCCGACCGTGATCGCGATCTTCAGCTGGAACGGCACGGCGTCGAAGATCGCCTTCCGCAGCCCGGTGGCGGCGAGGAGCACGATCACGACGCCGTTGATCATCACGAGCGCCATCGCCTCGGGCCAGGTGACCTGGCCGACGACGGAGAACGCGACGAAGGCGTTGATGCCGAGGCCGGCGGCGAAGCCGAACGGCAGGCGGGTGACGACACCGAAGAGGATCGTCATGACGCCGGCGGTCAGGGCCGTCGCGGCGCCGACGGCGTTGAAGTCGAGCATGTCGCCGGCGACGTCCGGCTTTCCGGACAGGATGATCGGGTTCAGGATCACGATGTAGGCCATCGTGACGAACGTCACGAGGCCTCCACGGATCTCGGTGCCGATCGTCGATCCGCGCTTGCTGATCTCGAAGAAGCGGTCCAGGGTACCGGTGGGTCCGGTGGGTCCGGTGGACGCCGGGGCGGGTGGGGCAGTAGTCATCGGGAAACCTCCGGAGAAACGCTACCGTGTCGTCCGCCTCGCGCGCGCCCACGGGGGCCGAAGGGGAACTCGTCGTAGTCTCGAAGGCGCTATGCAACGCCTCCTCGTCGCGCTCCTCGCCGCCCTCGACGCCGTCATCACGGCCGCCGTCGGGTTGGCCGTGCTGCTGGCGCCGCTGACGCTCCTCTGGACCCTCGCCTTCGGCGTGACCGCCGACTGGGGAGCGCTGTGGCCGCTCACCGGAACGCTGTGGCAGTTCGGCCACGGCGTGCCGCTGGAGGTCGCGATCCCCGATGCCCTGCTCGTGACCCTGGCGATCCCCGTGGAGGCAGCGCGCTTCGTCGTCTCGGTCACACCGTTGGCGTTCCTGCTGCTCACCCTGCTCCTCGCCGCTCGCTCCGGAGCCCGGGCCGCTCGGTCCGGGGCCTGGGCGGGGGGATCGCTCTCGGGGACCGTCGTGTTCGCCGTGATCTCGACGGTCGTCGCTCTCACATCGGCGCTCGGGGCCGCGGAGGTCCCGCTGGCTCTCGCCATCCTGCTGCCCCCCGTCGTGTACCTCGTGGGCGCGGTGTGCGGCGCGGTGCGGGTGGCGTGGGAGGACGGCGACGGCGGGCTGCTCGACCGCGTCCACGACATCCTGGATTCCCGGGAGGACTGGGCGCCGGTGCCCGCCGCGATCGTGCGGGGCGCCGCGTTCGTGCTCGTGGGCGTGACGGGTGCCGCCGCCCTGGCCGTCGCCCTGTCGGTCCTCACGCGGGGCGGAGAGGTCGTCGCGCTGTTCCAGGCGGCGCGGGTCGACGCTCTCGGGGCGACCGTGCTCACCCTCGGGCAGCTCGCGTACCTGCCGACCTTCGTGGTGTGGGCGGCCGCGTGGCTGGCCGGCCCCGGTTTCGCGGTCGGGGCCGGGACCGCGGTGTCCCCCGCAGGGACACAGCTCGGCGTCGTCCCCGGCATCCCCGCGTTCGGCCTGTTGCCCGAGAACTCCTCGATCTGGATGCTCATCGTCATCCTGATCCCGGTGGCCGCCGGGGCATTCGCCGGGTGGGCCGTGCGCTCGCGGCTCGTGTGGGAGGGGACGCCGCTCGGGCTCCTGCAGCGCGTCGTGATCGCGGTCGGGATCGCCGCGGTCTCGGGCGGGGTTGCCGCGCTCGCCGCCGCCTTCGCAAACGGCTCGATGGGCCCGGGGCGACTCGAGGTCGTCGGCCCGGCAGTACTGCCGTTCGCCTTGTCTCTGGGGGCGGAGGTGCTCGTCGGCGCGGCGATCCTCCTGCTGTCGCCCCGCAACCGCGACGAGCTCGCGGAGGAGCGCACCGATCGCTGGATCGCGGAGATGTCCGAACGCTCCGAGGAGCGCGCTGACGACGACCGCCGCTAGCCGTCCCGGACGCCCGGCGACGCCGGTCGGAGCGTCATCGGCTCGCCGGTAGACTGGGCGCGTGCTCACGGTCGCCGTACTCATCTCGGGCGCCGGCTCGAACCTTCGCGCCCTCCTCGAGGCCGCTCGTCACCCCGATTTCCCGGCCCGGGTCGTCGTCGTGGGGGCGGATCGCGAAGCCGACGGTCTGGCCCACGCCGAGGAGTTCGGCATCCCCAGCTTCACCGTGCCATGGCACGAGCACGAGAGCCGCGAGGCGTGGGGTGAGGAGCTGGGTCGTCAGCTCGCCGTGTGGACGCCCGACCTCGTGGTGCTCAGCGGCCTCATGCGCCTGCTGCCGTCCTCCCTCGTCGCCGCCTACGCGCCGCGGATCATCAACACCCATCCCGCGTACCTCCCGGAGTTCCCCGGAGCGCACGGCGTCCGCGACGCCCTCGCCGCGGGGGTCCGGGAGACCGGCGCCAGCGTGATCGTCGTGGACGACGGGGTCGACACCGGCCCCATCCTCGCGCAGGAGCGCGTGCCGATCCGGGCCGACGACACCGAGCACACGCTGCACGAGCGCATCAAGCCGGTCGAGCGCCGGCTCCTCATCGACGTCGTCCGGCGCATCGCGACCGGCGACCTCTCCCTGACCTCCGCCCCCTGACCCCCGACGCCCCCGCACGAAGGAGCCCATCATGGCCGGCCCCCGCCACGACCCCACGCTCTACCGCGATCGCGACACCGTGCCGATCCGGCGCGCTCTCGTCTCGGTCAGCGACAAGACCGACCTGCTCGTGCTCGCCGCCGCGCTGGCTGAGGCGGGCGTCGAGATCGTCTCGACCGGTTCGACGGCGTCCACCATCCGCGATGCCGGCTTCGAGGTGACGGATGTGGCCGCGGTCACGGGTGTCGCCGAGATGCTCGACGGCCGCGTCAAGACCCTGCATCCGAAGGTGCATGGCGGGCTGCTCGCCGACCTGCGCCTCGAGGATCACGAGCGGCAGCTCGCCGACCTCGACATCGCGCCGTTCGAGCTCGTCGTCGTCAACCTCTACCCGTTCGTGGAGACCGTGGCCTCCGGTGCCGAGGGTGACGACGTCGTCGAGCAGATCGACATCGGCGGCCCCGCCATGGTGCGTGCGGCGGCGAAGAACCACGCCAACGTCGCGATCGTCGTGTCGCCGCAGTCCTACCCGGCGATCATCGCGGCCGTGGCACAGGGCGGCACCTCGCTCGCCCAGCGGCGGGAGCTCGCGGCGCGGGCCTTCGCGCACACCGCGGCCTACGACACGGCCGTCGCGCAGTGGTTCGCCGAGGGCACGCTCAACGACCCGGGCGACCTCCCGGCGCACCTGACGATCCAGGCCGAGCGGCTCGCCACGCTCCGCTACGGCGAGAACTCCCACCAGCGTGGCGCCATCTACACCCGCGCCGGCGGCCACGGCATCGCCCAGGCCACGCAGCTCCAGGGCAAGGAGATGTCGTACAACAACTACGTCGACGCCGACGCCGCCCTGCGCGCCGCCTATGACATGGTCAAGCCCGCGGTCGCCATCATCAAGCACGCCAACCCCTGCGGTATCGCGACCACCGCCCCGAACGCCCTCGACCCGATCGCCAGCGCGCACCTCCGCGCCCACGAGTGCGACCCCGTGTCGGCGTACGGCGGCGTGATCGCGGCGAACGGCACCGTGACGCTGAAGATGGCCGAGAACCTCAAGGACATCTTCACCGAGGTCATCGTCGCGCCGTCGTTCGAGCCTGCGGCCCTCGAGGTCTTCAAGGCGAAGAAGAACCTGCGGCTGCTGCAGCTCCCCGAGGACTGGCAGCAGGAGCGCATGGACGTGCGCCTCGTGTCCGGCGGTCTCCTGCTCCAGGACGCGGACCGCTTCCCGGACGACATCGTCTCCGTCGCCAAGAACTGGGAGCTCGTGTCGGGGGAGCGTCCGAGCGACGAGGAGATGGAGAACCTGATCTTCGCGTGGAAGGCCTGCCGGGCCGTGAAGTCGAACGCGATCGTGCTGGCGAAGGACAACGCGACGGTCGGCGTCGGCATGGGCCAGGTCAACCGCGTCGACTCGTGCCGCCTCGCGGTGGAGCGTGCAGGAGATCGTGCCGCCGGATCCGTCGCCTCGTCCGACGCGTTCTTCCCGTTCGCGGACGGTGCCCAGGTGCTCATCGACGCGGGTGTCACGGCGATCGTGCAGCCCGGTGGCTCCGTGCGGGACGAGGAGGTCGTGGATGCCGCGCGCAAGGCCGGCGTCACGATGTTCTTCACGGGGGAGCGCCACTTCTTCCACTGACCGAGACCCCGGTCTTCCGTCGAGACCCCGGCGTGCGCACGTTTGCGCGCCGGGGTCTCGGCGCGTAGACGGGGTCTCGGGGAGGGAACCGCGATGTCCGATTTCCGCCAGCCGTAGCCGCGCGGGGGTGAGAGAGTGGAGGACATGAGCTACTCCTTCGACGAGCGTTACCGGGCGATCAGCGCTCGGGACACCCGCTTCGACGGGCAGTTCGTCACCGCCGTGCGCTCGACCGGGATCTACTGCCGTCCGAGCTGCCCCGCGCGCACCCCCAAGCCGCAGAACGTCACGTTCTATCCGACGAGTGCCGCGGCGCACGAGGCGGGGTACCGCGCATGCAAGCGCTGCCTGCCGGAGGCCGCCCCCGGGTCGCCCGCGTGGGACGTCCGTGGAGACACCGCGGCCCGGGCCATGCGGCTGATCGCGTCCGGCGTGGTCGAGCGCGAGGGCGTACCAGGACTCGCGTCGCGACTCGGCTACTCGAGCCGTCACCTCACGCGGCTGCTGACGACCGAGCTCGGCGCCGGACCGCTCGCACTGGCGAGAGCGCACCGCGCCCACACCGCCCGCATGCTGCTCGTGGGAACCGACATGCCCATCGCCGATGTCGCCTTCGCCGCCGGCTTCCACAGCATCCGCCAGGGCAACGACACGATCCGCGAGGTGTTCGGGCTCACGCCGGGGGAGCTGCGCGCTCGCCGCCGCACACCCTCCGCGGCCGTCCCGGGGACGATCGACCTGGTCCTGCCGTACCGGGGCCCCCTGGATGCGGCCGGGATCTTCGCGTGGATGGCGGCGCGGGCGGTGACGGGCGTCGAGGAGACCACGGCGACCTCGTTCTCCCGACACCTCCGGATGCCGGGCGGCCCCGCGTGGTTCGAGGTGCGTCAGGAGGAGACGGAGCGGCTGCACCTCCGGGCCCGGGTCGCGCAGCTCGGCGACCTCGCGCCGCTGGTGGCCACCGCGCGCCGCATCTTCGACCTCGACGCCGACCCCCTCGCGATCGACGAGGCCCTGGCGGCGCATCCGCCCCTCGCCCCCCTCGTGGCGCGGACCCCCGGTATCCGCGTGCCGGGGGCGGCCGATCCGCACGAGATGCTCATCCGAGCGATGATCGGGCAGCAGATCACGGTCGTCGCCGCCCGCACGGCGCTCACCGCCCTCACCGACGCGCTGGGAGAGCGGACCCCCGACGGCCTCCTGTTCCCGACGATGTCGGCCATCGCGTCCCACGGCGCCGAGGTGCTGCGCGGGCCCGCCGCCCGGATCCGCGCCGTCACCGGAGCCGCCGCCGCCTTGGCGGACGGGAGTCTGACCCTCACCGTGGGCGATGACGGCCCCACGCAGTGCGCCGCCCTCCTCGCGATGCCCGGCATCGGACCCTGGACCGCCGACTACGTGCGGATGCGGGTGCTCGGCGATCCGGACGTGCTGCTCCCCGGCGACGTCGCCCTCCGTGCCGGTGCCGCCGCGTCCGGGCTGCCCGCCGAACCGAAGGCCCTCACCGCCTGGGCGGAGCGCACCGCACCGTGGCGGAGCTACCTCAGCGCGCACCTGTGGCGTGCCGCCCCGATCCGTCCCGCCGGGCCCCGGCGCAGATCCGCCGTCCGGCCCGCCCACGGCACCCCATCCGACACCGAGGAGACCCCATGACCGCTCTCATCCAGACCCTCGACACCGCCGACGGTCCCTTCACGATCCTCGCCGACGAGCGCCAGCGGGTCCTCGTGTCCGGCTGGACGGATGACGTCGAGGCGATCCTCGGCCGGCTGCCCGCCCGGGTACGCCCCCATGCCGTGCGCGAGGCCGAGACGGACGCGGCCGGCGCCGTCCGCGCGTACTACGCGGGCGACGTCGCGGCGATCGACGGGGTCGCGGTCGCGCAGACCGGCACCGCCCTCCAGCTCGCCGGCTGGGCGGCGCTGCGCACCATCGCGCCGGGGGAGCCCCTGACGTACACGGGCTTCGCGACCCGACTCGGCAACCCCCAGGCTGTGCGCGCGGCGGCGTCGATCTGCGCCCGCAACGCCCCGGCCCTGTTCGTGCCCTGCCATCGGGTGCTCCGCACCGACGGCTCCCTCGGCGGCTTCGCCTGGGGGCTGCCCGTCAAGGAGAGCCTTCTGGCGCGCGAACGCGCCGCCCGCTGACCTCCCGAACCGAGGAGCCCGCTCCGCACGGAGCGGGCTCTTCGCTGTCCCGGGAATTCCCCTTGCGCTCAGCTCGTTCACAGGAATAGGCTGATGGGCTGTCGCGCCAACCGGACGACCTCGCCGAGCCCTTGAGGAGGACACCATGACCACGATCGCCACCGCGCGGATCGCCACCCTCGGCTCGACCCCGGCGCGCCCGCTCTCCTAGAGCCTCCGCCCCCTTTCTGCACCGGATGCCGGGCTCCGTGAGCTCGCTCTCGCATCCGTTCTCCCCTACTTCTCCCCTTCGACTCCTCTGAGAGACATGTCTTCCTCGTCTTCCGCGCAGAATCCGTCCCCCTCGTCCACCCTCTCCACGCCCGCCGCGCTGTGGCGGCTCAAGCCGTTCGTGAAGCCGGTCATCTGGCGTCTCGCCGGCGGTGCCGCCAGCGCGCTCGCGGCGGCCCTCATCGCGCTGATGATCCCCATCGTGCTCGAGCAGATCATCGGCGGGCCTGTGCAGTCCGGCGCGCTGGATGCGATCGTCTGGGGCGCGCTCGCCGTGTTCGCCCTCGGCCTCGGCGAGGCGCTCATGGTGTGGCTCCGTCGGCAGTTCGTGCTCTTCCCCGCCACGCAGGTCGAGTACCGCATGCGCACCGAGCTCTACTCGCGCCTGCAGACCCTGCCGGTCGCGTTTCACGACCGGTGGCAGTCCGGGCAGCTGCTCAGCCGCATGATGCAGGACATCGGCCTCATCCGCCGATGGCTCGCCTTCGGTCTCGTGCTGCTCGTCGTGAACGTGCTGACGATCCTCATCGGCTCGGTGCTGCTGTTCCGCTGGCACTGGCTGCTCGGCACGATCTTCCTGGTGACCGCGATCCCGCTGTGGATCCGGGGCTACCTCTTCGAGAAGCGCTACGGTGCCCTCACCCGCCGCAGCCAGGACCAGGCGGGCGACCTCGCCACGAGCGTCGAGGAGAGCGTGCACGGCATCCGCGTGCTCAAGGCGTTCGGCCGCGGCACGCATGCCCTCCGCCGCTTCAGCCGGCAGGCCGAGACGCTGCGCGAGACCGAGATGAGCAAGGCCGGGGCCATCGCCTCGATCTGGTTCTGGCTCGACCTCATGCCGCAGATCGCCTTCGGCCTCAGCCTGATGTCGGGCATCTGGCTCATCTCGCAGGACGCGATCACGTCCGCGGAGCTGTTCGCCTTCTTCGCGATGGCGGTCGTGCTGCGCTGGCCCATCGAGTCGATCGGCTTCCTCTTCTCCTTCATGCTCGACGCGCGGACGGCGACGGACCGCGTCTTCGACATCTTCTCGGAGACGAACACCATCACTGATCCGGAGAACCCGGTGCACATCGAGAACCCGCGTGGCGAGCTCGCGTTCGAGAACGCGCACTTCCGCTACCAGGATGCGGCGGCCGACGAGCGGGACCTGCTCGACGGGATCGACCTCGTGCTGCGGCCGGGCGAGACCATGGCGCTCGTGGGCCTCACCGGCAGCGGCAAGACCACGCTGACGACCCTGCCGACCCGGCTGTACGACGTGACGGGAGGGCGGGTCACGCTCGACGGCGTCGACGTGCGCGACCTCACGCTCGCCGAGCTGCGCGAGCACATCGCGATGGCGTTCGAGGACGCGACGCTCTTCTCGGCCTCGGTCCGCGAGAACGTCCTGCTCGGCCGCGCCGACCTCGACGTGCACAGCCCCGAAGCCGAGCGTGTCCTGCGGGAGGCGCTCGACGTCGCCCAGGCCGCCTTCGTCGACACGCTCCCCGAAGGCGTCGAGACGGTGATCGGCGAGGAGGGACTGAGCCTGTCCGGCGGACAGCGCCAGCGGCTCGCCCTCGCCCGCGCCGTGGCCGCCAACCCCCGGGTGCTCGTCCTCGACGATCCGCTGTCGGCGCTGGACGTCGACACCGAGGCGCTCGTGGAGGAGGCCCTGCGGCACGTGCTCGCCGACACCACCGCGATGATCGTCGCGCACCGTCCGTCCACTGTGGCCCTCGCCGACCGCGTGGCGCTGCTGGAGGACGGCCGGATCACCGCCGTCGGCACGCACACCGAGCTGTTGAAGACGAGTCGGCACTACCGGCACGTCATCTCCAGCCTGGAGGCCGAGGAGGCCGCCCGCACCGGAGCCATCCCGATCATCCGCGACGAGCAGGCCGAGGTCCACGAGACCGTGCAGGAAGGCATCCGCGAGGAGGCCGACGACGAGGCGCCGGGAGGCGCCCCCCGATTCGCAGGAGAGGAGGTGCAGCGATGAGCTCCCTCACCGGAACCCAGGACGAGGACCGCTCCCGCCTCACCACGGAGGAGAGCAGGGCGATCCGCCGCCGCTCGCTGCGGCTGCTCGGCTCGCTCGTGCGTCCGCTCAAGCCGCAGATCGTGCTCGCCGCGACCGTGCTCGTCATCTCGACGGCGCTGCAGGTGGCGGGGCCGATCCTCATCAGCATCGGCCTCGACCGGGCGCTCCCCGCGGTGCTCGACGACGCCGACTGGATGCCGACGTTCGTCGTCGGCGGGATCTACTTGCTCGCGGGTGCTCTCGCCGCCGTGCTCATCGCCTGGTACGTCATCATCGCGGCGAAGCTGACCCAGGCCGTCCTGCTGGACCTGCGCAAGCGCATCTTCCTGCACACCCAGCGTCTGAGCCTGGAGTTCCACGAGTCGTACACCTCGGGGCGGATCATCTCGCGCCAGACGAGCGACCTGGACTCCATCAAGGAACTCCTCGACGGCGGGTTGAACGAGCTCGTCTCCGGCGTGCTCTTCGGTGTCTTCACCTTCATCGCGCTGTGCGTGTGGGACTGGCAGTCCGGTCTGATCCTCGCGATCGGCGGCGTGCCGCTGTTCTTCCTCATGCGCTGGTTCTACTCGCGCTCGCAGCTCGTGTACCGCGAGTCCCGGGTGATCAGCGCGAAGGTGATCGTCCAGTTCGTGGAGACCATGACGGGCATCCGCGCGGTCAAAGCCTTCCGGAAGGAGCCGCGCAACGACAAGGCCTTCCAGGGCGTGGCCGGCGAGTACCGGGACGTGAACCGTCGCTCGATGCTGCTGTTCGGCACGTTCGAGCCGGGCCTCATGGGCGTCGCGGCGCTCGTGCTCGGGGTCGTCGTGCTGTGGGGCGGCATCCGGGTCTCGGAGGGAGCGCTGACGGTCGGCGTGCTGCTGTCCGCCGTGCTCTACGTGCGCAACTTCTTCGCTCCGATGCAGGAGATCGCGATGTTCCTCAACTCCTATCAGTCCGCCACCGCGGCGCTGGAGAAGGTGTCGGGCGTCCTGGAGGAGGTCCCGACGGTGCCGGACCCCGAGAAGCCGGTCGACCTCTGGGAGTCCCGCGGGCACATCCGCTTCGACGAGGTCACGTTCGCGTACAACGAGGACAAGACGATCCTGCCGAACTTCTCGCTCGACATCCCGGCCGGGCAGACCATCGCGCTGGTCGGGACGACGGGGGCGGGCAAGTCCACGCTGGCCAAGCTCATCTCGCGGTTCTACGACCCGTCCGCGGGGACGGTGACGCTCGACGGCGTCGATCTGCGGTCGCTGCACCCGAAGGATCTCCGCCGCGCGATCGTCATGGTCACGCAGGAGGCGTACCTGTTCAGCGGGACCGTGGCCGACAACATCGCGCTCGGGCGCCCGGACGCGACGCTGGACGAGATCCGCGAGGCGGCACGGGCGGTGGGCGCCGACGCGTTCATCTCGGCGCTGCCGGACGGGTACGACACCGACGTGAACAAGCGCGGCGGTCGTGTCTCGGCGGGGCAGCGCCAGCTCATCTCGTTCGCCCGCGCCTTCCTCGCCGACCCGGCGGTGCTGATCCTCGACGAGGCGACGGCCTCGCTGGACATCCCGTCCGAGCGGCTGATCCAGGATGCGCTGCAGACGCTGCTGGCCGACCGGACGGCGATCATCATCGCGCACCGGCTGTCGACGGTGGCGATCGCGGACCGTGTGCTCGTGATGGAGCACGGCCGGATCATCGAGGACGACACTCCGGCCGCCCTGATCGGCGGCACCGGGAAGTTCGCCCAGTTGCACGCGGCCTGGCAGGAGACGCTCGTCTGACGTCGTGACGCGACTGAGGCCCCGGCATCCGCACGGATGCCGGGGCCGCTGCGTCCGGGCGCGGGCGCGCCGTGGTCGGTAGCATCGAAGGATGGACCCCTTCCTCCTCGTCGCGGAGTGGTGGTGGCTCGCGCCGACCGCCGCCGCCGGGGTGACCGCGGGCGCGATCGGGGTGCGTCGTCGGAACACCCGCAGCGGCCGCCGACTGGAGTACGACGCCGCGCGGCACGACCTCCGTGAGGCCCAGCAGCGCGCGGTGGTCCGACGGACGGCTCTGAAAGTGGCACGAGCCGACCTCGCGAGGGTCTCCGCCGAGCGGGCCGCGCAGCGCGCGAGCGCCGAGCAGGTGGCCGGCGCCCGGCGCATGCTCAAGGAGCGCGAACGCGATGCCAGGGCGGCGGCGGCGGACGTCCGCGCCCGACGAGTCCGGCTGAACGCGGCTCGCGCCGCGATCCCCGCCGGCTCCGCCCCGCGGCCGCTGGAGCGCCTGTACGCGGAGCACGAGGCAGTGACGGCGCGGTGGATGCGATACGAGACCGACCCCGCGCTGCAGATCACCTACCCCGAGATGACGGACGTGAAGCGCCCGGAGACGGCCGCCTACCTCCGGGCCGCCGGCGCGGCGGTCGAGGCGCGTCGGCAGACGACGGGCCGCGTGACCGCCGCCGAGTACGCGGCCTACCGCGACGCCGTCGCCGAGCTGGAGCGGGCGTTCGAGGCCGCCGAGCACGCCGCGAAGGTGCAGACGGGGGAGGCGCCGCCGACTCCGGCCTGGCAGGACGCCGCGCAGGACATGCTGCACCGGTCTGCGGAGGCCATCGACCGGGCGGCCGGAGCTGCCGCGTCTGCGCTCGCCGCGTGGAACAGCCGTCGGGGGAAGGGCACGCCTCCCGGCGACAGCGGTCAGCGCTGAGAGGGATCGAGCTCGCGCCGCCCGGTGGAATCCGAGGGCGACGGAGTCTCGATGGGGGAGGGGATTCGAGACCCCGCCGCCGGTCTCAGGAGGGGACCCGGATCTCGGCGATGACCTCGCCGTAGGCCGTCTCGCCGACGGGGGTGAAGCCGACGCGCCGGAAGAACGCCTCCGGGCCGTCCTCGCCGGCTTCGTAGATGACGTTGACGTGGTCGACGCCGCGGTTGCGTGCTTCGTCGATGAGACTCTCCACGGCGAAGCGGCCGACGCCGCGACCCTGGTCGTCCGCGTCGACGTTGATGCGCCACAGCACGGAGCGGAAGTGCTCCTCCGGCGCCTCGTCGTCGAAGTTGGCACTGACGAAGCCCACGACCTCGTTGCGGTCCAGGATCACCCGCTGCCAGGAGGTCTGCGGGTTGATGACGGTGGCCGCGATGCCGTACGAGACGGGGGCGAGGAACTGCTCCTGTCCGGGCTTGAGCGACAGGTTGTTCACGGCGACGATCGTCGCGGCGGAGAGTTCGACCATGCGCAGTTCGGACATGCCCCCAGGCTAGCCCCTCCGCTCACCGCATTCATCACTCGGGCGGACTTTTCACGGACCGTTCGGCCGAGGGAGTCTCCTCGGTGGGACCGCCGCTTCGGGGTCCGGGACGCTCAGGTATCTTGGTATCGAGACAAATAGCCCTCGTGAACGGAGAACGTCCCGGTGACCGACGACGCCATCATCTACACCTACACCGACGAGGCACCGGCACTGGCCACCGCCTCCTTCCTGCCGATCATCCAGGCCTACACCGGCCAGGCGGGTATCGAATTCGAGACGCGGGACATCTCTCTGGCCGGCCGCATCCTCGCCGCCTTCCCGCAGAAGCTCACTCCCGAGCAGCAGGTCGGCGACGCGCTGGCGGAGCTGGGCGGCCTCGCCACGCTTCCCGAGGCGAACATCATCAAGCTGCCGAACATCTCCGCGTCGATCCCGCAGCTCAAGGCCGCCATCGCGGAGCTGCAGCAGCAGGGTTACGACGTCCCCGACTTCCCGGACGAGCCCTCGTCGCTGGAGGAGAAGGACATCCGCGCCCGCTACGACCGCATCAAGGGCTCCGCGGTGAACCCCGTCCTGCGCGAGGGCAACAGCGACCGTCGGGCCCCGCTGGCGGTGAAGAACTACGCCAAGAAGCACCCGCACCGCAACAAGCCGTTCGCGGAGGGTTCGAAGACCCGCGTCGCGACCCTGGGCCACGACGACTTCAAGCACAACGAGCGCTCCTGGGTCGCCGCCCACGACGACGTCCTCTCCTTCCGCCACACCGCGAAGGACGGCACCGTCACGGTCCTCAAGGAGGGGCTCAAGGTCCTCCCGCGCGAGATCATCGACGCGACGTTCCTGTCCGCGAAGGAGCTGGACGCGTTCCTCGCCGACACCCTCGCGGAGGCCAAGGCCGATGACGTGCTCTACTCGGTGCACCTCAAGGCCACGATGATGAAGGTCAGCGACCCGATCATCTTCGGTCACGTCGTGAAGGCGTTCTTCAAGGACGTCTTCGACCAGTACGGCACCCAGCTCGCCGAGGCCGGACTCAGCGCGAACGACGGCCTCGGCTCGATCCTCGCGGGCCTGGCCACCGTCGCGGGTGGCGAGGAGATCGCCGCGGCGTTCGACAAGGCCATCGCCGAAGGGCCGCGCCTGTCGTACGTGAACTCCGACAAGGGGATCACGAACCTGCACGTGCCGAGCGATGTCATCGTCGACGCGTCCATGCCCGCGCTCGTCCGCAACGGCGGGAAGCTCTGGGGCAAGGACGGCGAGGAGGCCGACACGATCGCGGTCATCCCCGACTCCTCCTACGCGAGCGTCTACCAGGCCGTGATCGACGATGTGATCGCGAACGGCCCGCTCGACCCCGCCACGATCGGCACCGTGCCGAACGTAGGCCTCATGGCGCAGGCGGCCGAGGAGTACGGCAGCCACGACAAGACGTTCGAGATCGCGGCGGACGGCATCGTCCAGGTGCTCGACAGCGAGGGCACCGTCCTCATCGAGCACGAGGTCGGCAAGGGCGACATCTGGCGTGCGACGCAGACCAAGCACATCCCGGTCATGGACTGGGTCAAGCTCGCGGTCGGCCGTGCCCGCGCGACGGGTGCCCCGGCGGTGTTCTGGCTCGACGCGAACCGCTCGCACGACGCGCAGATCATCGCGAAGGTGCACCAGGGTCTCGCCACGCTCGACACCAAGGGCCTGACGATCACGATCCTCGCGCCGGAGGAGGCGACGCGGTACACGCTCGCCCGCATGCGTCACGGTCTGGACACCATCTCGGTGACCGGCAACGTGCTGCGCGACTACCTCACCGACCTGTTCCCGATCCTCGAGGTCGGCACGAGCGCCAAGATGCTCTCCATCGTGCCGCTGCTCGCCGGTGGCGGACTGTTCGAGACGGGTGCCGGCGGCTCGGCTCCGAAGCACGTGCAGCAGCTGGTCGAGGAGAACTACCTGCGCTGGGACTCGCTGGGCGAGTTCTTCGCGCTGGCCGCCTCCCTCGAGCACTTCGCCGACCGCACGGGCAACGAGAAGGCCCGCGTGCTCGCGGAGACGCTCGACGCCGCGACCGGCACCTTCCTCGAGGAGGACCGCTCGCCCGGCCGCGCTCTCGGCACGATCGACAACCGCGGAAGCCACTTCTACCTCGGCCTGTACTGGGCGCAGGAGCTGGCGAAGCAGACGAAGGACCCGGAGCTCGCCGCCGCCTTCGCGCCCATCGCCGAGAAGCTCGCCGCGAACGAGGAGACGATCGTCTCCGAGCTGAACGCGGTGCAGGGCTCCCCGGTGGAGATCGGCGGCTACTACCGTCCGGACGAGAAGCTCGTCGAGGCGGTCATGCGCCCGTCCACGACGCTCAACGAGATCGTCGACGCCCTGCGCTGAGACGACGAGAAGGGGGCGGATGCTGCGGCATCCGCCCCCTTCTGCTGTCTTCCCCAGCCGGGTTCGCCCGGTGCCGGGCTCCGGATCAGTTGTAGACGGAGACCTCGAGGCCCACGGGGGACCAGTCGTAGACGTACTTGGCGAGGTCGATCGGCAGGTTCACGCAGCCGTGGCTCATCCGGTTGCCGAAGTTGTTGTGCCAGTACGTGCCGTGGAAGCCGATGTTCGGGGCGAACCACGTGATCCAGGGCACGTCCTCGGTGCAGTACGGCGCGCCCTCGTAGCAGCCCATGTCCTGGATGGCGGTGTGCGCGAACACCTTGAAGTTGCCGGTCGGCGTGGGCGTACCGGGAAGACCGGTCGACACCGCCCAGGACTGCACGACCTTGTCGTTCTCGAACAGGTAGGCGCGCTGCGTGCTGAGGTTGATCTCGGCGCGGCGGAACAGGTTCGTCGTCTCGAAGGGGGTCTCCGTCACGGAGAGGGCGAAGACGCCGTCTCCCGCGGCGAGTTGCGTCGCGAAGTCGTCGGCGATGTCCGCGGTGTCGCCGAGGGCGCGTCCGGTGGCGCCCTCCTTCTCGGCGCGCAGCACGTTCCCCGCGGAGTCCACGATGTTGGTCGCGTTGACGGGGGCGCGGTCCACCGCGGCGGGCAGCGTGTCCACCGTGGCCTGGATCGCCTCGGGGTCGGCCTCGATGCGGAGCTGGCCGTCGTCGTCGACCACGGTCAGCCAGGAGGCCGCGACCTCGGGGGAGACCGGGACGGTCCGCTCCTCGCCGACGTAGAAGCCGATGGTCGAGAGCATGGTGTTGAGCGTGGTCGCGGTCGCCGTGGCGTCGTCGTCGGACACGGCGGGCGCGGCCTCGGCCGGACCACCGGGGTACTCGAACGTCGTGCGGCCGTCGCCCACGGCCTCGACGAAGGCCGCGTTCAGTGCGGTCACGTCGATGCCCGTCCCGGGCGTGGACGGCGTGACGGCGTAGGTGCCCTTCGCGGCGTCGAAGACCACTCCGGCGTCGACCGGGTCGACGAAGCTGCCGGGGACGGCGCTGCGGAGCGCCGCGGCGGCGGTCTCCTGGTCGAGCACGATGTCGGCCGGCACGGGGTCGCCCATCCACGCGCCGAGGTTCCACATCGGGTGTGCGGCGAACGCGGCGTCGGCGAGCGCGGTGGCATCGGCGGTGGCGCCCAGGTCGGCGCCCGTGAGCACGGCGTCGTCGCCCTCGCCCGTGAGCGTGACCTCGGTCTGCGCGAGGCGGGAGCTGATCGCGTCGGCGGCGGCCCCGGGGGTCATCCAGCCGACCGGGATGCCCGCGACGGTGGTGCCGGGGGCGATGAGGATCATCGAGGCGGCGCCGGCGCCGAGCGCGACCACGCCGAGGCCGAGACCGATCCACAGGCCGAGGCGGCGCTTCTTCGGGGCGGGCTCGACGGGAGCCCAGGCCAGGGGCTGCTCGCCGGTCTGCGGCGGGGCCGTGTCGGTCGCCGCCTCCGGCGTCAGGACGCTCGTCGGTGTCGCATCGTCGGGCTGTGCCCCCGGCGCAGTGCCCGGCGTAGAAATCAGATCGGTCACGAACTACACCCCCCGCAGTCTCGACGTGTCCTGTCGTCCATGGTACGGGATGGCTGGTAACGGGGAGGCAACGGTCCTGATAGGGTGCCTCCCCGCTCGCCCGGGCGGTGGCGTCAGCCGATGACGGCGAGCCCGTCGATCTCGACGAGCATCTCCTCACGGGGGAGTCCGGTGAACACCGTGGTGCGCGAGGGGAGGACGCCGCTGGTCGTGTGGGCCTCGACGAAGGCGCCGTAGGCCTCGTTCATGATCGGGAAGTCCTCGCGCTTGGTGAGGTAGACGCGCAACATCACGACATCGTCGAACGTGGCGCCGGAGGCCTCCACGATGGCCTTGACGTTTTCGAGCGTGCGGGTGGTCTGCGCCGCGACGTCGCCCGGGTACAGATACTCGTTCGTCTGCGGGTCGACGGGGCCCTGGCCGGAGACCTGGACGATCGGGCCCTTGCGGACGCCCTGCGAGAAGGTGTGCGCGGGAGCGGGGGCGGCGTCGGTGGAAACTCGTGTCTTCGCGGTCATGCCGCCAGCCTAGTAGCCTTGTTAGATGCCTCTACAAATTCCGGATCCCGTTCTCGGCACCTGGGCGAAGGGGTTCCCGGCGCGCGCCGCGGGGCTGCGTCTGTCGGAGGTCGGCGGTGCCGGTCTGCGCCTCTCGGACCTCGGCACGCCCGTGCTCACGGCGCATGCCGACGCGATCACGCACAACGAGGACACCGTGTTCGGCTGGGCGGCGCGCGAAGGTGTGCACCTCGCCCCCCACGGCAAGACCACCATGGCGCCGGCGCTCTGGCAGCGACTGCTCGACGCCGGGGCATGGGGCATCTCCGTCGCGACCCCGTGGCAGGCCCGCGTCGCCGTCGACGCCGGCGTGCCGACGGTGCTCATCGCCAACGGAGTGACCGACGGTGCCGCGGCCCGGGAGCTCGGAGCGATGCTCGCCGCCGACGAGGGCCTGCGGATCCTCTGCGGCGCGGATTCGCTCGCCGGGGTCGCGATCCTCGCCGACGCCCTCGCCGGCGCCCCGCGACCGCTGGACGTGCTCGTGGAGCTCGGCGGCGCGCAGGGCAGGACGGGCGCGCGCACCGTCGCGGAGGGCGAGCACATCGCTGCGGCGATCGCCGCCGCCCCAGGTCTCCGGCTCGCCGGAGTGACGGGCTACGAGGGGCCTTTCGGTCCCGACCGTTCCGCGGCCTCGGTCGCCGCGGTGGACGGCTTCCTGGCTACCCTCGTCGAGCTGCATCGCCGTCTCGACTACCCCGACGGTCTCCGCCCCGTGCTCAGCGCGGGGGGCAGCGCCTTCCCCGATCGCGCCGCTGCGGTCCTCGGCGCCGCGGGAGGGGACGCCGAGGTCGTGCTGCGCTCCGGGGCCTTCCAGATCCACGACGACGGCTTCTACTCCCGCATGTCGCCGTTCGGTCCGCTGACGGATACCGCTCCGCTGCGCTCCGCGATGCACGCGTGGTCACGGGTGGTCTCCCAGCCCGAGCCCGGCCTCGCCCTGCTCGACGCCGGGCGGCGGGACGTGCCGTTCGACATCGACCTGCCGGTGCCGCAGTCGGTCGCCGGTGCGGTGACGGCCCTGAACGACCAGCACGCCTTCCTCCGACCCGCCGAGGGGGCGACCGTCGCGGTCGGCGAGGTCGTGCGGCTGGGCCTCTCGCATCCGTGCACCGCATTCGACAAGTGGCGCGTCGTCGCCGTGATCGACGACCCCGACGCCACCGATCCCCGGGTGATCGACGCGGTGGCGACATGCTTCTGAGCGCCGAGAAGGCCGCGGCCGGCCTGGTGCGCGTCTATCGTCGGGCGACCGTCGTCGACGGCACCGGTGCCCCGCGCTTCGTCGCGGACGTCGCGGTGGAGGGGGCCAGGGTCGTCGCCGTCGTCCGCGACGGCGACGGGACGCCGCTCGAGGTGCCGGACGGCGCGGTCGAGGTCGACGCGTCCGGCCTCGTCCTGGCACCCGGTTTCATCGACATGCATGCGCACAGCGACCTCGCGGTGCTCCAGGGCGCGGCGCACGACGCCAAGATCCGGCAGGGGGTCACGACCGAGGTGCTCGGGCAGGACGGCCTGGGCTACGCGCCGCTGGACGAGGCGACCGCCGCGGTCATCCCCGCCCAGATCGCGGGCTGGAACGGGCGTCCGGCGGAGGTCCCGTGGCGGTCGATGGGCGATTTCCTGGAGGCGATCGACGTCGCCGCGGTGGCCAACGCCGCGGTGCTGGTGCCGCAGGGCAACCTCCGGATGATGGTGGTCGGGCATGACGACCGCCGGGCGACCCCCGCCGAGATCGCGGCCATGGCCGACCTCCTCGGGCAGGCCCTGGATGCCGGGGCCTTCGGCATGTCGAGCGGCCTGACCTACACCCCGGGGATGTACGCCGACACCGCGGAGCTCGAAGCCCTCTGCCGGGTGGTGGCGGAGCGCGGCGGCTACTGGGCGCCGCACACCCGCAGCTACGGGCGGGCGGCGCTGGACGCCTATCGCGAGGCGATCGAGATCGGCCGCCGCACCGGATGCCCTGTCCATCTCACCCACGCGACCATGAACTTCGCCCCGAACCGCGGTCGCGCCGCCGAGCTGCTGGCCCTCGTCGACGAGGCGACGGCCGACGGTGTCGACGTGACCCTGGACACCTACCCCTACCTTCCGGGGGCCACGACCCTCTCCGCCCTCCTGCCGAGCCGGCTGGCGGCGACCGGCGACCTGCTCGGCGTGCTGGGAGCCCTCGACGCCGAGGGACGCGAGGCGGTCCGCGTCGAGCTGGAGGAGATCGGCTGCGACGGATTCCATGGCGAGGCGGCGGACTGGTCGGCGATCCAGATCTCCGGGACGGCTCACCCGGATCTCGCCGGACTCGTCGGCCGGACGATCGCCGACATCGCGGCGGAGACGGGGCGGCGCGCGGTCGACGTCGTGATCGACACGATCCTCGCCGATGCGGGCGCCACGGGCGTGCTCATGCACATCGGCGACGAGAACAACGTCCGCGCCATCATGCGGCACCCGCGGCACTCCGGCGGCAGCGACGGCATCCTCATCGGCGCCCGGCCGCACCCGCGCGGCCGCGGCACGTTCCCGCGCTACCTCGGGCACTACGTCAGGGAGCTGGGGGTGCTGAGTCTCGAGGAGGCCGTCCGTCATCTCTCCGGCAACCCCGCTGCCCGCCTCGGCCTCGACCGCGGCGATGCGCCACGGGGTGTGCTCCGCGAGGGCGCCACCGCCGATCTGGTGCTTTTCGACCCGGCGACGATCGCGGCCGGCGCTACCTTCGACGACCCGCACGGTGCGCCGGAGGGCGTGCGCGAGGTTCTCGTCGGCGGCGTGCCGGTCGTCATCGACGGCGACCCCACCGGTGCCGTCGCCGGTCGCGCGTTGCGGATGCCGCCGCCGGCGCCGCGCGCGACGGTGCCGCACGTCGCTGCGGAGCTCGACTCCCTGGCTCCGGGCTTCCGGTGGACGCCCTCGACCCCGATCCTCGGCACGCCGGAGCTGGCGGCCGCGGTCGCACGTCTCGGCGGCGGGGGCGCGGACGAGACGCTGCCCGCCATCCGCCTCCTGATCGACGCCGAGCTGGGTGCCGCGGCCACCGCGGCGGGGCGCCACGGGGCCGAGGCTTTCCGGGTGTCGGTGACGGCCGCCGGGATCGAGATCGCGGGGGCGACGCCGGAGGGGGTCTTCCGCGGAGCGAGCACGCTCCGTCAGCTCCGCGACCCGGACCACGACCCCGCTCTCCCCGCGACGATCCCGGCAGGGCGCTGGGAGGGCTCTCCCGCCTACGCCTGGCGCGGAGCGATGCTCGACGTGGCGCGCCATTTCCGCCCCGTGGAGGACGTGCGTCGCCTCATCGACCTGCTCGCCGATCACCACCTCAGCATCCTGCACCTGCACCTGACGGACGATCAGGGATGGCGCTTCGAGGTGCCCGGCTACCCGCGTCTGACCGAGGTCGGCGCGCGGCGCGAGGCCACGCAACGCGGTCACGGACCGGAGGCCACGGTCGAGCCCGGCGTTCACGAGGGCTTCTACACCTCCGCCGAGCTGCGTGACCTCGTGCGGTATGCGGAGGAGCGCTTCGTGACGCTCGTGCCCGAGGTCGAGCTGCCGGGACACATCCAGGCCGCGCTCGCCGCCTACCCGGAGCTGGGCAACCTCGACGTCGGGACGCCCCCCGCCGGGCCGTGGGAGCGTTTCGGCGTGAACGCCCGCACCCTCGCGCCGACCGCGGAGGCGCTGGCCTTCGGTCGTGCCGCCATCGACGCGCTGTGCGACGTGTTCCCGTCCGCATGGATCGGGATCGGCGGCGACGAGGTGCCGGTGACCGAGTGGGCGGAGAGTCCAGCCGCCGCCGCGCGCATGCGGGAGCTGGGGCTGGCCACGGCGCACGACGTGCAGCCCTGGTTCACGGCGCACTTCGTGGACCATGTCCGCCGCCGCGGGCGGACCGCGCTGGCCTGGGACGAGGTGCTGGAGGGCGACGTGCCCGAGGGCGTCCGCATCCTCGCCTGGCGCGGGCCGGTCGCGATGCGCGAGGCGCTGCGGCGGGGCATCCCGGTCGTGGGGTGCCCGGACCTCGAGGTGTACCTCGACTACCCGCAGTCCGAATCGACCGAGGAGCCCATCCGCGTCGGCCCCCCGCTGACCATCGAGCGCGCGTACTCTTTCGAGGTCGTCGACGGGGCGGTCGGCGGACAGGCGAACGTGTGGACGGAGCACCTTCCCAGCAGAGACCGGGTCGACTTCGCGATGTTCCCGCGCCTCGCGGCGATCGCGGAGCGCCTCTGGGACGGGGGACGGCCCGCGCCGTTCGCCGACTTCGCGCGGCGGCTGCCCACGCATCTGCGGCGCCTCGCTGCCGCGGGGGTGCGGTATCGTCCGCTGGACGGTCCGTCGCCCGAGCAGCGGCGACCGGGGGTTCCCGGCAAGCCCATGACGGTGGAGACCAGGGAGGGGATCGTCACCGGCCTCGTCGAGCGCCTGCTCCGCCGGGCCGCTGACGAGGATCCGCAGTCGGCATGATGTCACGTTTCGGTAACCCTGCCCGCGGAATCGCGCGGGACAGTTGCACAATTCCTGTTCGTAAGGTCTACTAACAAACATGTCCGTTTCGGATGATCAGCGCCCCGCGGCGACGACAGACTTCGTCACCGCGAACGCGCACGCCTTCGGCCCTGCGCGGCATCTCCGTTCGCGCACCAAGGTGCTCCCCGAGCACGCCCGCGGACACAACCGCGCGCTCGTGCTGCAGACGCTCTACCACTCGGGGGCGATGAGCCGCGCCGACCTCTCCCGCGAGACGGGCCTCACGCGCGTCACGATCTCCGACCTCGTCGCGGAGTTCATCGCCGACGGCATCGTCGTCGAGATCGGCGTCCGCGAAGCGGTCGGCCCCGGAAAGCCGCCGATCCTCATCGACATCGACCGGGTGGGGCATCAGATCATCGGGCTCGACCTGTCCGGCCCGACCGCGTTCGAGGGAGCCGTGCTCAGCCTCGACGGCGACGTCCTGGAGCGGCGGCAGGTGCCGCGACCTGCGACACCAGACGGCGACGCGGCGTACGACGCCCTCCGCGGCCTCGCGCAGACCCTCGTCGAGATCGCCACGCAGCCGGTGCTCGGCGTCGGCATCGGCACCCCGGGTGTCGTGCGTCCGGACGGCCTCGTCCTCAGCTCGCCCAACCTGGGCTGGACCGACTTCCCGTTGGAGGCGAAGCTCAGCGCCGACCTCGACCTGCCCGTGCTGGCGCGGAACGACGCCAATGCCGCGGTCCTCGCCGAGTACACGTTCGGCGAGGCGGAAGCCGACTTCATGCTGATCAAGATCGGCCGCGGCGTGGGTGCCGGGCTCATCACCGGCAGCCAGCCGCTCCTCGGCAGCCGTTTCGCCGCGGGGGAGATCGGTCACGTCGTCGTCGGCACGGACGGCGGCCCTCGTTGCGCGTGCGGCAAGATCGGCTGCCTGGAGGCCTGGCTGAGCGTGAGTCGCATGCAGGAGGCGCTCGACGCCGATCCGGCCGCGCGCGAGGAGATCCTCCGCGACTCCGGGACCCGCATGGCGATCGCGATCGCCCCGATCGTCGCCGCCCTCGACCTGTCCGAGGTCGTGCTCTCCGGGCCCGCCGAGCTGCTGGACGGCACGCTCATCGACGCGGCCGTCGAGACGCTCCACGCCCGCACGCTCGAGGGCGTCTTCGAGGACGTCATGGTGCGGCTCACCCGCCAGGACGACATCGTGCTCCGGGGCGCCGCGGTGATGGTGCTCTCCGGACAGCTGGGGGTGTCGTGACCTCCGCGACCATGACCGGGAACGGCATCCGATGATCGTCCCCGCCTCCGCCGACCGTGCCGGTCGGCCCCTTCGCGTGGGCCTGGACGTTGGCGGCACGAAGATCGACGCCGTCGCCGTGGACCCGGCCGGGACGATCCTCGCCCGCCTGCGTCGCCCGACCGGTTGGGGGGAGGACGCCGTCGTCGACAGCATCGTCTCGACGGTCGCCGCGCTCGCCGAGGAGAGCGGGCTGCCGCTGTCCGCCGTCGGATCCGCCGGCATCGGCATCCCCGGCCTCGTGGACGCGGAGACCGGCCGTGTGCTGCACGCCGTGAACCTCGGCGTGGAGTCGCTCGACCTCGCGGCGCGCGCCGAGCAGGCGCTGGGCGTCCCGTTCCGGGTGGAGAACGACGTGAAGGCGGCCGCGCTCGGTGCTGCCGTCCTGAGCGACGTCGCCGGCTCGATGGCCTACCTGAACCTCGGCACCGGCGTCGCCGCCGGCATCGTCATGGACGGCCGCATCTGGCGTGGCGCGCGCGGTACCGCGGGCGAGGTCGGGCACCTCTCCGTCGACCCCCGCGGACGGCTGTGCGGCTGCGGACAGCGCGGCTGCGTGGAGACCTTCTGCGGTGGCGGGGCGTTGGCCAAGGCCTGGGGACGCCCCGGCGCGCTCCCGGTCAAGGACATCATGGAGGCGGCCGACGCGGGCGATCCGCACGCCCTCGCGCTGCAGGCGGACCTCTTCTTCGGGGCCGCGGCGGCCGTGCGCGTGCTCGTGCTGTCGGCCGACGTCGAGACCGTGGTCATCGGCGGCGGTCTCACCGCGCTCGGCGGTCGGCTCGCGGACGGCATCCGTGCCGCCCTGCATGCGGGCGCCCAGGCGTCACCGTTCCTGAAGTCCCTGCGGCTGGATGAGAGAATCGAACTGCTCCCCGCGGGTTCCCCCGCCGCCGCCTTCGGCGCCGCTCTGGTGGGCGCATCCATTTCTGAGAAGGAGATCGTTCCGCATGGCTGAGGTCGTCATCGTCGAGAATGCCGAGGCCGCCGGGGCCCTGGTCGCCACCGAGATCGTCGAGCTCATCGACCGTCGCCAGGACGCCGTCCTGGGGCTCGCGACCGGATCGACGCCGCTGCCCGTCTACCAGGCACTCCGCAGCCGCCTGGCGGGGCGCGACGTCTCGCAGGTACGCGGCTTCGCGCTCGACGAGTACGTCGGGATCGACCCGTCCCACCCGGAGAGCTACCGCTCGGTGATCACGCGCGAGGTGGTCGAGCCGCTCGGTCTCGACCCGGAGCGCATCCACGTGCCGAACGGCGCGCAGGCCACCATCCAGCACGCCGGTGAGGACTACGACGCGGCCATCGCCGCGGCCGGCGGGGTCGACCTGCAGATCCTCGGCATCGGCACCGACGGGCACATCGGGTTCAACGAGCCCGGATCCTCCTTCGCCTCCCGCACCCGGGTGAAGACCCTGACGGAGCAGACCCGGGAGGACAACGCCCGGTTCTTCGACTCGATCGACGATGTCCCGATGCACTGCATCACGCAGGGGCTGGGGACCATCCTGGAAGCACGCCACCTCGTGCTGCTGGCGTTCGGTGAAGGCAAGGCGGAGGCCGTGGCCGGTGCGGTCGAGGGGCCGCTCACCGCGCTGCTGCCCGGGTCGGCCATCCAGCTGCACCCGCACGCGACCGTCGTCGTCGACGAGGCCGCCGCGTCGAAGCTGCAGCTCGCCGACTACTATCGCTACACGTTCGCGAACAAGCCGTCCTGGCAGGGCATCTGATCCGAGGCGCTAGCGCGCTCCGGCCGGCCACGCGAGCGGCAGCAGATGCTCGACGCTGAGCGGGGCCAGCGGGAGCGCCGCGGCGTCCTCCGGGGTGATCCAGCGCAGCTCGGCGAGCTCGGCCTGCACGCGGACCCCGTCGGGATCGATCGAGGCCGAGAACGCGTCGGCCACCACGCGGTGCCCCGGCTCGTTGGCGGCTGCCGACACGAAGCGGCCCAGGGGCTGGAGGTCCGCGTCCGTAAGCTCGAGCCCGAGCTCCTCGTGCAGCTCGCGGATGAGGGTCTCGACGGGGGATTCGCCCGGCTCCGGCTTGCCCCCGGGCTGCATGAAGCGGGTGGTGCCGTGCTTGCGGACGACGAGGACCCGCCCCTCCGCATCGACGATCACGGCCGCGCTCACGTGGATGTCAGGCATCGGGAGAGAAGACCTTTCCGGGGTTGAGGATGCCGAGGGGGTCGAACACCGCGGCGATGTCGCGCTGGAGGTGCCATTGGTCGTCGCCGAGCTCGTCGGCCAGCCAGCGCCGCTTGAGGACGCCGATGCCGTGCTCGCCGGTGAGGGTGCCGCCCAGCCGGATCGCGGCGCGGAAGAGCTCGTCGGCCGCCGCCCACACCTGCGGCGGAGTCTCCGGACCCTCGAAGATGAAGTTCGGATGCAGGTTGCCGTCGCCGGCATGGGCCACGGTCGGGATGACCATGTCGTACTCGCGCTCGATCCGGGCGATCTCGTCGAACATGGCCGGCATCGCGCTCCGCGGTACCGAGACGTCCTCGATGAGCGTGGTCCCGAGGGACGCCATCGCTGCGTGCATCGACCGTCGGACCGCGAGGAGTCGATCGCCCTCGACGGGGTCGTGCGAGACCACGGGGACGCCGTCGTGCGCGCTCAGGATCGCGGCGATGGCCTCAGCCTCCGCACGCGCGGCCGGACCGTCGGTCTGGATTGTGAGCTGCGCGGCGCCCGGCGTCGGGGCGCGGAGGGCGAGCAGGGTGTGGACGGCGGCGAGGCTCGCGGCATCCATGAGCTCCATGATCGCGGGCTGGATCCCCGCGGCGGTCACCGCCGCGGACCCTGCGGCCGCCGCCCGGACGCCGGGGAAGGTCGCCGTCACGGTGCAGGTCTCGCCCGGCACCAGGCGGCGCAGCTTGAGCGTGGCTCCGACGACGACGCCGAGCGTTCCTTCCGACCCCACGACGAGGGCGGTGAGGTCGAGCCCGGTGACCCCCTTCACGCTGCGGTGCCCGAGGTGCAGCAGGCGCCCGTCGGCGAGGACGAGATCGACACCGAGGACCGCATCGCGGACGACGCCGTACTTCGCGCAGAGCAGTCCACCGGCTCCGGTCGCGATGTTGCCGCCGACGGTGGAGATGTCGCGACTGGCAGGATCGGGCGGCCACCAGAGTCCCTGGGCCGCCAGATGCGCGTTGAGGTCGGCGTTGAGGATCCCGGGTTCGACCACGGCGAGGAGGTCGTCCGGCCGCACCTCGAGGACCGCGTCCATGCGACGGAGGGAGAGGACGATCTCTCCGTCTCCGGCATTCGCTGCTCCGGCGAGTCCGGTCCCGGCACCGCGCACGACGACGGGCGTGCGCGTAGCGGTCGCGATCCGCATGGTCTGCTGCACGTCGTCCACGCTCTCCGCGTGGACGACGGCCAGGGGAAGGCCCACCGCGGCATGACCGGAGCGGTCGGCTGTGGCGTCATGCCTGGCCTGCTCGCTGACGTCCACGCGCGCCCCGAGGGCGTCGCGGAGCAGCGAGACGACGCTCACGACCGTGCGCTCATGCCAGCGCGCGGCGTCCGCTGAGGACCCCGGCGACGACGGCGACCAGCGCGAAGGCCGTGCCGATCAGAGCCTGGCCCATGGACCACCAGGCGATGGTCACGCCGACGTAGATGAAGAGCTCGACGACCGCGCGGAGAAAGGGGTGCACGCGCAGCACCGGGCGCGGAGAGAGGAAGAGGGCCCACAGCAGCAGGGCGACGACGGGGGCGCCGACGCCGATCACGATGTTCCACGGCAGATCCCAGCTCGCGAACCCCCACAGGGCGAGCGAGGCGATCGCCGCGATGAGGACGACGACGCGCACGATGTCGAGCGCCGTGAGGGCCGGACGGTCGACGCCGGCGACAGGGGAGGAATCCGGGGTCATACGACCAGTCTATTCCGCGGGCGGGGCGTCCTCGGCCGGGGCGTCCGTCGCGGCGTCCGCGGCCGGGGCGTCGGTGGCGGCGACCTCGGCGGGGGCGGTGTCCGTCGGCGCGGAGTCCGCGGGTGCCGGTTCGGCGGACGCGGCGTCGGTCGGGGCCGCGACCTCCTCGACGGGGGCCA
>NZ_SSDN01000001.1:0-279 GCF_004794355.1 Microbacterium sp. K36
ACATACGGCTCAACCCGGAACAGGCCAGACCCGTCGCACCACAGCGACCAGTACCCCGCCGCATCCAACGAGTGGGCGGCGAAGTGGGATCGCTCGCCGAACTCGTGGCGCGGACGGCTGCGGCGTTGGCGGGACGGGACGCCGATCCTGGCGGCGTATGACGGCGTGATCAAGAGCCGCACAAACCCCTGAGGAATCCGGCGTCGACAGCGCCGCCTGCGAGAGTCGGGCCGGCGCCTGACCGCCGACGAACTCCGCCACGACCGGATCGAGGTCCTC